>JAIRLQ010000453.1 GCA_031259345.1 Treponema sp. | reverse complement strand
GGCCCCTATGTCCGTTCAGGAAAATCTGGTGGCCTCAAATATCGACAGTTTTGCCCGGAAGAATCGTATTATCGATTTAAAAAAGACCCGGGAACACAGCCGGGAACTGATCCGGAAATTCAGCGTCAAGGCTCCCAATGAAAATACCATCATCAGAAATTTGTCGGGGGGGAATATTCAAAAGGTGATCGTAGCCCGGGAGTTCAGCGCCGGCAGCAGCCTCCTGGTGCTGGATCAGCCTACCCGGGGTATAGATGTGGGGGCCATTTCCTTTATTCATGAAAAGATCCTGGAGATGCGTCAGGCGGGCAGCGGTATTCTTCTGGTTTCCGCGGACCTGAACGAGCTTATCGCCTTAAGCGACCGTATTCTGGTAATATTCAAAGGAGAACTGGTGGCAGAATTGGACAACACTATCCCGGCGGATGAAAAAGAGATAGGCCTGTATATGCTGGGCCTAAAACGGCAGCGGATAATGGAAGGGGAGGGCGTATAACATGACCGAAAAAAAACCTTTCAACATTATGGACTATTTTAGCGCCATCCGTATTTTTGCCGCCATCCTTATCTCGCTGCTCATCGTATTTATCATTATCTTTTTTGTGGCTGATGATCCCTGGTTTGCCATTTCCAGAATGATGCTGGGGCCCCTTCAGACCAGGCGCAGTTTCTTTAACGTTATTGAGCGGGCGGGCCCGTTGATCTTTACCGGCCTCGCGTTGAATGTAGCCCTGCGGAGCGGTATTTTTAATATCGCGTCGGATTCCGCCTTCTACATCGGCGCGGTTTTGGCGGCTTTTATTTCCCTCAAGCTGCCCCTTGCCGGGGGCCTCTATCAGATCGTTTACCTTCTGGCGGCGCTTGTTGTGGGGGGCGGTGTCAACACCTTGCCCCTGCTCATCAATAAATATACCGGCATAGCTCCCACGGTGGTGGCTATCATGCAAAATTCTATTTTTTACTATGTCGGCCTGTCCCTGGTAAGCGCCTTTCTCCTGGACCGGAGCGGCTCCTGGGGAAGCCGGGCCTTTCCGCCGGAAACAACTTTTGGCAATATGATCAGCGGCACGAGTATGCACTGGGGTTTTTTGATCCTGGCGGCGGTGATCGTTTTTGTAATATTTCTGATGGAAAAAAGCAGTTACGGTTACAAGGTACGGCTTACGGGGATCAATAAGAATTTTGCCCGCAGCGCCGGAATTAAAACCGGATCGGTAGTGCTGGGGGCCCAGTTTATCGGCGGATCAATCGCCGGCATGGGCGGGGCTATTCAAATGATGGGAATGTACCGGCGTTTTCAGTGGCAGCTTCCGGTGGCCTATGTATGGGACGGGCTTTTGGTACACATGCTGGCAAACCAGAACCCCGCGGCGATTCCCTTATCCGCTTTTTTTATCGCCTACCTGCGCATCGGCGCGGAGATAATGAGCCGGACAGCGAGAATAGACCCGGAGGTGGTAGCGTTCCTGCAGGGTATTGTTATTATGCTGGTGGCCTCCGATAAATTCCTCTACGGCATCAAGCGGCGGCATGAGCAGAAACAGGCCCTGGCTCAGGCGGGGCAGGTTAAACCAGGCCCGGAGGAAATAGATGTTTAGCATTCTTGGTTCCACCGCCTTCTGGTTTCAGGTATTGGCCAGCACTACGCCGGTATTGCTGGCTACTATCAGCGCCAATATCATGACCCAAAGCGGTATTTTTAACTTGGGGATCGAGGGGACCATGCTCATCTGCGCCCTGGTCGGCGTTCTGGGGAGCGCGTTCTCCCAAAGCCTCATAGTGGGGATGTGCTGCGGTATCGCCGCCGGCGTGTTTATCTCCTTTGTGCTGGGTTACTTTGCCCTTATCCTCAAAGGGCCAATGAATGCCTGCGGCGTGGCAATCAACCTGCTTGCCACCGGGGGCACGGTGTTTGTCCTTACCACCCTTACGGGCAGCAAGGTTACTTCGTCTGCCCTTCCCAGCCTCACCTTTCCCTCTATCCGTCTGTTCCTGCTGGATCGGATTCCGGTTGTAGGAGAGATACTTTCCGGGCATAACTTCATTACCTACCTAAGCTGGATTTTTGTGGTTCTTACCTGGATATTCCTCTATCGGACCAAGATAGGGCGGAATTTGCGGGCCGTGGGGGAAAATGAAGAAGCGGCCCGTAGCGCCGGTATCAGCGTTAACGGGATGAAGTTTTTCGCCATGGGCTTGTGCGGGCTTTACTGCGCCTTTGGAGGGATGTACCTGTCTATGGGTTCCCTGAAAAGCTTTACCGCCGGTATGACTGCCGGCCGGGGCTATCTGGCCCTGGCCCTGGACTCTATGAGCAGGGGAAATCCGGCCCTGGGTTTTGCCAGCTCCCTGCTTTACGGATTTTCGGTATCCACTACGGTATATCTCCAGATGTACAGCGATCTTGATATTAAGCTTATTTCCGCTTTACCCTATGTGTTCATTATTGTGGTGCTTTTTATCGTCCAAATGATAAAACGGGGCCTTGATAAACGGCGGCTGCGGATTCTGCCGGAGCGGATCAAGAAATAGCCCGGCAGAGAGAGCCCGGGTTCCAAATTAAACAATCGGAGGTATTTTAAATGGAAAAGACGGCTTATTATGATCCCTGGTCCAATACCCGGACCAAAAACGGACTTGAGGCGGATCTGGTTATTTCGGCGCTGCAAAAATGTATCCGCCGGGGAGAAGCCGATCTGGCTGCCCGTATGGCCTATGAACTGTATATCACATCAGTTTTTCACGAGGAAAAAATGTGGAACCGCCTGCTGGTTATCGCGGTAGAGGATATTGGTTTTGGAAATACCGATGCCCCGCTGTTTGTCAAAACCATGAACGATCTGCGCAAGGAATTTGCCTATGGCGACGGGGACCGGCCTATTTTCTTTATCCACGCAATCCGTTATCTCTGCGAAAGCCCTAAGGAACGGAGCAGCGATCATATTAAAAATATCATCATGAAGGAATTCGAACAGGGTTATGTACCGGAGATTCCCGATTACGCGGTAGACATGCACACGATTAAAGGCCGCGCCATGGGCCGGGACGTGTTTTTCTTTTTGGATGAGGCCAGCAAGGTCCATCCCCAATGGGAAGGTTACGACGATAGTTATCGGCAGACCTTATATAAAATGTGTCAACAGGAAAAAGCGGCCTTGACGCAAAAGTGGAGAAGGAGAAAAAATGAAAAAGCTTATCGGACTTTTGGTGACAGGGTTTTTGTTGCTTTCCCTGGGCGCCTGCAGCAAAAAAGATTCCGCCGCAAAGACGGCGGACGGCGGATCAGCTAAAGAGCTGATCTATGTATTTATCAAAAACCGCGGCGATTTGGCCTATTGGGACAGCATTGCCGAGGGTGGGGATAGAGCCGCGGCGGCTTTTTCCGAAAAGGCCGTTGTCCGGGTGGTGGAAACCACCGCGGACCTGACCGCTAATCTTACCGCTATGTACGAAGCCGCCGATGCGGGAGCGGGGCTTATTATTACCGCCAGCGATTATAAAGATAACGCTGTGGAGATAGCCAATAAGTTCCCTGACATCCCCTGTGTGGTTATCGGGGAAAACGTGGCGGGCTCGAACATCTACTGCATTGATTTCCGGTCCAGCGAAGCTTCTTTCCTGGCGGGAGTAATAGCCGCGGACATCGCATCCCAGGGAATCGAAGGTACCCGGAAGAGCAATGTTGTCGGGTTTGTCGGCGGCGTGGACGAAACGCTGGTCATCCAGGAATTTTTTGCGGGCTATATCCAGGGCGCCAAATATTACGATCCTAGTGTGAAGATCGTGTACAATTATGTGGGCGGATGG
>JAIRLQ010000426.1 GCA_031259345.1 Treponema sp. | reverse complement strand
ACATCCGCCTCTTTTGCATGGTTGATGGCCTCGACAGTTTGGGGCATGACCCCATCGTCGGCGGCAACCACCAGGACGACGATGTCGGTAACCTGGGCACCCCGGGCTCTCATGCGGGTAAAAGCCTCATGGCCGGGAGTGTCGAGGAAGGTGATCCTGCCATGGGGGGTTTCTACCATGTAGGCGCCTATGTGCTGGGTAATGCCCCCAAATTCGCCGGAAACCACATCGGCGCTGCGTATGGCGTCCAGAAGTTTGGTCTTGCCGTGGTCTACATGGCCCATGACGGTAACTACCGGCGGCCTGGGAAGCATTTCCGCCCCTTCGTCGGAAACGGTTTCTATAACCGTTTCGTCGTAAAGCGAAACAATTTTGACATCCGCACCAAATTCGCCTGCCAGAATAGTCGCGGTATCCGCGTCTATCTGCTGGTTGATTGTAACCATCTGCCCCATGCTCATAAGTTTGGCGATAAGGTCGGACGCTTTAAGGTTCATTTTTCGGGCAAGCTCGGATACCGAAACTACTTCCATGATTTCGATAGTTCTGGGCACCGGGTTGGCAGTCTGGGTAATTTTCTTTTTGGTCTGGAGAAGTTTTTCCCCCATCTCGTGTTCTTTTTCTTTCCGGGTATAAACAGGCTTTTTTGCCTTAAAGGTTTTTTTGACCGGGCCTTTTCCGTCGATGATGGAAGGAGGGGCGCCGGGCCTGCCGGGACCGCCCGGACGGGGGACAAAGCCGGGTCTGTTTCCGCCGCCGGGACCGCCGGGAGCGCCGGGACGGAAGCCGCCCTGGGGGCGGGGGCCTGCGGGGTGGCCGCCAGCTCTGCCGACGGCGCCTGACGGGCGCTGAGCAAAGGGCGGCCCGCCTCTGTTGTTGTCGTCCCGCGGGGGACGGGGTCCTATATACCTGCCCCCTACCTTGCCCGCGACAGCCGCCGGACGCTGGTGCAGGGGGCTAATCATGGGGGCGGGCGCTTTTTCTTCCCTGGCAGGCGGCGCGGGAGTTTCCGCACTTGCCGGGGCTTTGCTTTCTTCCGGAGGTAAAACAGTGTCCCCGGGGCGGGCCGGTGTAAGTTCCGCTTCCTTTTTCTGGGGAAGCACGACGGGACTTACAGGCGCGGACGCGGCAGGAGGCTCTCCTTCCGTTGGGCGCGCAACCACAATCTTGGGGGGAGTTTTTTTGACCACAGCGACAGGGCCCGCCGGCTGGCTAGAGGGAGCCTTTTTCTTAACTACGATTACTTTACGTTTTTCAGTATGATCCCTGACGGCTCCGTCTTTGCTTTCGGGGCTTTCATGTTCAATTTGAGCTTTTTTTATAAGTTCAATAATCGGTTTTGGGGGCGTCTCTTTTTCCTCAGCCATATCTATCCTTTTGCTTCCTGCTTAGATGATTTCCGGAAGGAATTAATCATCACTCTTCCGCGTCTTCAAAACTTAAACCAACACCGCAATTCGGGCAATTGGTCATATCAACGGTGATCTTTGCCCCACATTCGGGGCATTCGTATTCTTCTTCCGGATTTTCTTCGGCAGCGGGAATTTCCGTTTCTTCCTCATGCGCCGCTTCTTCAAAACTTTCGCCTTCTTCTTCGACTATCTCAACGTATTCTTCGATCAATTTTTTAAGAGTCGTAATCTGTTCCGCGTTAAGCCCCGGCAAAGCCGCCAGATCTTCGTTGGATACGTTGAGGAAATCTTCGATAAAATCAATATTGTTATCCAGTAAAATCCGGGCAACCGCGGGATCAACCTCGGGAAGTTCGGAAACACGGGACAATTCTTCGCCTTCACCAAAGAGTTCCGAAACAGCCCGCCTGGATTCGGCGGCTATATCCATCTCTTCAAATTGGGCGTCGGTCTTGACGTCGATACTCCAGTCTACAAGCCGGTTTGCCAGGCGGACATTAAGGCCCTGTTTGCCTATTGCCAGGGAAAGCTGATTTTCGTTTACGACTGCCAGAGCCTGGCGCTTGCTTTCGTCCATTATAATTACATCCCGCACTTCCGCGGGGGACAGGGCGTTTTTGATGAATCGCCTAGGGTCCGGATCGTATTTAAGAATATCTATTTTTTCTCCTTCAAGTTCCTTGATTATAGCCTGGATTCTGACCCCTTTAAGGCCTACACAGGCGCCGACAGGATCTACATCTTCGCGGTTGGAATAAACCGCCAGTTTTGTACGGTAGCCGGGCTCACGGACAATTTTGTGGATCGTAACCGTTTTATCATAAACCTCGGGAACTTCAAGTTCAAAAATTGCCTTGACAAATTCGGGGTGGGTGCGGGAAAGAATAATATCAATAGCACCGGGTTTAGTGTTATCCACTTTTTGAATAAGGGCTTTGATGCGGTCATTTACCCGGTATACTTCCCTGGGAGACTGATACTTTTTAAGAAGCCGGCCTTCGACTTTCCCCAAATCGACATATATGTCGCCATTTCTTTCCCGTTGATAATAACCAATAACAATTTCGTTGACTTTATCCTTAAATTCCGACCAAAGGCTGTCTTTTTGAAATTCCTTGATGGATTGATGGGCTGTCTGCTTGGCGCTTTGGACCGAACCGCGGTCAAATTCCTTTGGATCTACCTCGATAAGAATCTCGTCCCCTACTTCGGCGTCCGGAAGAAGTTCCTTGGCTTCTTCCAGATCAATTTCGACTAAGGAATCGTAAACGCCGTCAACAATCGTCTTTTTTGCAAGGATTGAAACTTCCTGGTTATCGTTAAACCGGACTACCGCGTTTTCGTCTCTTCCGAAAGTCTTTTTATAGGCCGCCAATAGAATATCCTTGATGGTCTTTTGGATAAGCTCTTCGGACATATTGCGTTCCTGCATAAGCTGCCGAATTGCTTCTGACATGTCAACTGCCACGCTTTTTTTCCTCCTGTTCTTCCAGATGGCTCAGCTTTGCTTTTCCGATTACGGCATAAGGCAGGCTGATTTCGCCGTCTTTTGTTTTTAAACAAACTCCGTGTTCATCCGAGGAAAGGAGTATACCCCCTGTCCAATCGGAAATATCCGTGCGGTAGCACCTTAGGCCCCGTCCGGTAAAACAGCCAAATTCGTTCCCGTCCTTGATGAGCCTTTCTATTCCCGGAGAGGAAACTTCTATATTAAGCTCTGTTCCGGAAAAGGCCATTTCGAGCCTGGGCAGGATAGCCCTGTACACTTTGGTACAATCGTCCACGCCCACAGTGCCGTTTTTGTATACCACAGCCTTTATTTGCACAGCCCCCCTTTTTTTAAAGGCTGAAAATTCTATCAGAGTAAGGCCCAGGCCCGAAACTATAGGTTCCAAACTTTTTTGAACACGGGCTTCTTCCCCGCCGCTTTCCCCTTTGAATGTATACTTCATCTCTTACCTTAAACTTACCAGGCACACCTAACAAAAAAGGGCCTTTGAAAGACCCTTTTTTAAATCCAGGAATCATTAATTGTCAAGCTCATTCTACCCCCGGAGACTGTTTTTTGTCAAGCGGCTTGCGCTCCAGTTGTTCTATCCTTCGGGAAACGGTTATTTCTTGGTACTTCTCCACATAGCAATTCCAATCATAACGCCGCCGCATATATTTCCCAACGTAACCGGAAGCAGGTTGCGTAAAAAAAAGTTGGCCCAGGTCAATGCGCCTGTATTGATACCGGCTGCGGTGGCAAGTTCCGCGTATTCCCGTAGTTTCAGGGCAAAGAGCCCTGCCGGTAAAGACTCCGGCCAGGGACAGGTCTGTTATGCCGTCAATGTCTTTCGATGGGGCAATGGTATTTCTGACGGCGTTATCGTCTATACCTTTTGGCAGGGGACGGAACAGCAAAATGCCATGTACCAATTTATCGGCGTTGAGTTTCTGCAGTTCATCAATAAGCCGGTCCTGGGTAACATCGGCAGGCAGCAGCACTTGCCGTACCTGTACACCCGTTTTTGAGCAGCGTTTGGCTGCTCCCCGCTCATAGGCGATGTCGTCCTGCCGTTCCCCTATTCTGACTATTGCCAGATTGGGAATAATGCCTCTTCCCGCCAGTTCAGCCACTTCACGGGCTATGGATTTATTCAGTGCTTCTACTACCGGCGCGCCGTTTAATAATTCAGCCATGATGATACCTCTATTGTAACCGCGCAGCGATTGCTGTATAAATGCTGTCGGCCAGGGGCAGATATTTTTCCAGCATGACAGCGGCTTTGTGGTTTATCTCTTCCGCGCAGGAGCGGTCTGTCATTGTTTTTGTGTTGATGAATACATTTAGTGACGCCCCCTGTAATGCCGCTTTGCAGAAGACAACGCCGGCGCCAACATCGCTTATAGCGATAGCAGTACCTTTTTCGGAAAATTCCCGGTGTAGTTCTATGGCCTCACAGCATTTTTCCATGATCTGAAACGGCACGCTACAGGCTTCCTTTAGGGCGGCTTCCATTATACGATTTTTTTCGGTCTTTTCGGCTTCGGTTTCTTTTGGCAGGCCGTAGGCCCGCGCAAGCGGTTCAAACACTTCCGCGTCTTTTGCGACCAGCGCGATCAGCGCATCTTGT
>JAIRLQ010000419.1 GCA_031259345.1 Treponema sp. | reverse complement strand
CCCAGGCAAAGGCCCCCATCACGGTAACGGCCTATGCAATGGCCGTCATGCCCGCAGCGGATACCCTCGCGGGAAAGAAAGCGGTGGTCTTTGATCTCGCCATGGCGGACAAGGTTTTGCCCAAAAAGGCAACGGGAACGAGTGGCGGCGGCGGGCTGGGCGGCGCCCTCATCGGCGCGGCGGGAAATGCGGCGGACCTTAAAAACTTTAACGACGCCGTTACCAGCGAGTCATGGCTGACACAGGAGCGGGAGGCCCTGACCCGGAAGCAGGTTACGTTATACGAAAAGTTCAACGCCCGTTACACCGAGCTGAACGAAGCCGGTACGGAACGAGCCGTGTTCGATTTTGGCGGCGTAAGTCCAACCCCCGACTATTTCAGCGTCAACACAGGGAACGCCGGCGTCGCGGCAAAAATCGCGGCGGCTTGCGAGGAAAACGGCGCGGACTTTGCGGTTACCATGATCGGCCAGGTGGTTCACGGGGAGACGATGCAGGCCGCCCCTATTTCATCATCGGCGGATATGCGGGTTGAAGTCTGCCTGTTTGACAAAACCGGCGCGCTGGCAGCGCAGGGACAGATAGTAACCCTGGCAGGTGATGTGAAACCGGCGTCCGGTATTACCACGTTCCGGCTGTTTCTCGATGACGCGATTGAAGACATCATTCTCATGATTCCCGCGCTGGGCGGCAACGGCGACCGCACGGTAACCAAAGAATACACGCCGCCAACAGCCGATACCGGCGACACGCGGGAAGCGGGGCCGGGCGAGACGGTACTGGTGGTCAAGCGGATTGACGGCAACTCCGGCTGGCCCACCAGCCTGGTTCTGGACAAAGGCGCGGACAATGAACGGATGATTAAACTTGCCGTCAAAAAAGAAGTCCGCATGGTGATTCCCAACGGAAATCACGTTCTCGCGGCGGAAATCGAAGGGGGCACAAAGGAAAAAAACGATCCGATTTCGATTACCGCCGACGGTACGCCCATCACCTACACGTTGAGCGTCAAAGGCACCATTGGTCAGGGTAATCTGAAGGACAACGAGCGCTTTACCTGGAAAAAGCAGTAAGGAAAACCAGAAATAGGATTGTTCAGAAACTTCAGTTTCTGAACAACAACCGCTTAAAAACGGCGTATCGTCCGCTAGTAACGCGGGGGCGTTTTGCGTCCCACGTTAAAAGTAATTTACCGTAGAAGGATAATTATGAAAGACAAAAGAGTTGGGATTGAAAAGGTTATGATCGTTTTCTTTTTTGCTTTATTACTTTTAGGTTGTGTGACACTTACAGACACACGGCCTGGAACAATAAACATAGGGGCAGACAGAAAGAACATAGGCGAACGCGCGTATTATGACAAGAGACTGTGGAAAGTTGTAATACCAAATGGTGTTGAGTCCATTGGCAAAGAAAGTTTCGCAAAGAACAAACTCGAGTGGGCTATTATTCCTGATAGCTGTACGGAAATTGCCGCCGATGCCTTTGATGAGGGTGTAACCATCATATATATGCGCGACGCGCCAGGCCGGTTTGTTGGAGACTATAAGATAGCGGCCGATAACGGCTCCGTAATTATCACAAATTATGCCGGAGAAAATCTGCAAATAGCCATACCGGATGAAATAGAGGGGATGGCGGTTGTTGGAATAGCGGAATACGCCTTTGCTTCAAAAGGTCTTCAGAGTGTCCAGATACCGGATACGGTAAAAAATATACAGAAAGGGGCGTTTCTTTTTAATAACTTGAAAGAAATTGTAATACCCGATTCCGTATTAGAAATGGGTGATTTGGTATTCTACGGCAATATGTTGACTAACATAGCTATTTCGAACACCTTAACCGGAATAGGCGACAGAGTGTTTCAAATGAATTCTTTGGGGGATGTATCAATACCTGACAATATTATTTCAATTGGGAACAGTGCCTTTCGCGGCAATGACTATTTAAGCAATGTTACCCTTGGAAACAACCTGCGTTCCATTGGAAGATATGCTTTCAGAAATTGTGGTGAGTTAAAAATAGTAACAATACCGGATAGTGTTGAGTCAATAGAGAGCTCGGCTTTTGGGTACGACGTTCAACTTGTCGGAAATTCAAAACTTGCCAGATGCTCTTTTGGTTATAAACCATCTATTCAACGTATACTCAGAACAATAGGAATATCTCAAATTGACGGCATTCCTGTTAGCTTCTATGGAAGATCTGCATTTGGAGCTGCAATAATTAATTCGTATAAAGATACAATATACTTGGATCCTGGTAAACATACATTTACTCTTTATTATAGTGAAGGTAATGGTCAATTTGTTGTATCTGAAATTCCATTTGAATACGAATGTAGAGCCGGTGAATCTTATCAACTTGATATTTCTAACACTCACGTGTTTTTGGATATACTTATTAACGGTAACCAAGCCAAACGTTTTATCTTAAGGTAAATGTCAAGGGAAGACAGGTATTACGATTTCAATGGAAGGGGGAAAGGCGCCTGGGGACCGCCGGTGTCCGCGCTGATACCGTAAGCAAACAGCAGGGAGCAGTGAACGGAGCAAAAAAAGGAATTAACCACGGACGGGCACGGACAAAGGCAGGGATTTAAAGCTACAAGTCCGGGTGGTCCGTGGTTTTTCCTAATTCTTCATACGCAAACCAATCCGCAAAGCAGGTTGGCGATTTACTTTAGACAATATGAAGTGCCCCCCCTATGAAATTGAAACGTGGGTTCACTACCAAGCAGGCTATCCACAAAATAACACAGGAGGCAAAGAATGAGGACAGTGTACTACAAAGGAGGATGAAATGGATACAAAATTAACCCTTTCGGTGTTCTTACTGACGGCATTGGCCTAACGTTCCGGCTCAGCCGGGTTTTTATGGTTGATAATTAAAGAATAGTGAAGCTGTTCCAAAACCAACCGAGTTTTGGAACAGCTTCTTTTTTTCCGTCTCCGGGGGCGAGGTTTGGACCTCCGCCGGTCATCCGGGGACCTCCGCAAATCATTCGCATACATCAGATTTATGCCTCCTTCAAGTGAGCGGCAGGGGCCGTCCGCCGTAGCGCGGGACTTTTATGCGGGAGCGGCGGCGAACCGCCGCGGACAGCCCGACAGCCGGCTGTCCGCGGCCCCTTGTCTTGTCCCGAAGTGCAGGATACAATAGAAGTATGATTACACAAATTGTAGACATACCCTCCAGCCGCCGGCTTGTCATTGACGTTCCCCGTGAAGTTCCGGCGGGGCTGACTATCCTTACCTTTACGCCCAAAGAGGCGGCAGAGCAGGAGCGGAAGAAAGAGCGTGTATTCGGCTATGCCAAAGGTAAGGGGGAATATTGGATGGCGGAGGACTTTAACATGCCACTGGACGACTTTAAGGATTATATGTAAATGGGCGGCTATCTTCTCGACACCCACGCTGCCATTTGGTTCCTCATGGGCGATGATAAACTTTCCGATACCGCCCAACGCATTATTGTGGACGTTTCCAACTCCGTCTATGTGAGCGTGGTTTCCGCTTGGGAGTTGACGATTAAAATTAGCGTAGGAAAATTACGCTTCCCCGGCAATACAGCCGGGTTTACGCGCATGGCGCAGGATAACAACATTATCATCGTCCCCATTGAGACTACCCATCTTGCCGTCCTTGAAGAGTTGCCTTTTCATCATCGCGACCCTTTTGACCGCCTGATTGCCGCGACTGCCTTTGCCGAAAAGATGACACTCATTACCACCGATGAAAATATTATGCGGTATGATGTGCCGTTGGTCTGGTAATGTCAGCGCAGAGGCCGGGAACCGCTCCATCGGACAGACCCTCTGGTATGCTCCTCATTATGGAT
>JAIRLQ010000489.1 GCA_031259345.1 Treponema sp. | reverse complement strand
CCCCCAGGGACTCAAGCAGCAGGGAAGCCTCCCCGTTGGGCGCCTTGTATTCCGCCTTTGTGCCGGCGTACCGGTCCCTAAGCTCCCGGATCTCCCCGATAACCCGCGCCCTGGCTTCCCCGTCTAATATTTTATTGGCCCGGACTATAAGCTTTCCGCTAGGAACATGGGCCCGGTCGGCCTTATCCAGCAGCTCCCAGGCATAAAGCTCCCCTGCTTTGCCCGCTGCGGCACGGGCGCGCTCCTCATCGGGCATTAGTGCGGGTGTCCTGTTTGGATTTGCAGGATAATTGCGCGTTTCGGGCTTCTTCTTGCTTTTTTTTTCATCATTCATATACTTTTAGTAAAGTATGGAACCGATTATTTTAGCGTCCGGCTCCCCAAGGCGGCAGGAATATTTTAAACTTATGGGCCTCCCTTTTTGCATAATGCCTTCAACGGTAGAAGAGCGCTTTGAAAAGGGCGCGGACCCGCAAAAAACTGCCGAAGATCTGGCGCTGCAAAAAGTAAAAAAAATCCTTGACCCATTTACAGGCAGGCCGCCTCTCTGGATTACCGGGGTTGACACTCTAATCTCTCTGGACCGTGAAATCTACGGAAAACCGCCAAACGAAGAAGAAGCCCGGCGCATGCTTAAAAGCTACCGGGCAAGGGAACATGAAGTAATTACCGCTATAGCCCTTTTTAACGGCAAAGACAATTCGATAGACTGCCGCTCCGTTACCAGCACCGTTTGTTTCGGCGAACTCAGCGACGGCGAACTGGACTGGTACATTTCTCAGGGCGAATGGCAGGGCGCCGCGGGGGCCTATAAAATCCAGGGTCTGGCCGGATGTTTTATTACCGGCATAAAGGGCTCCTATTCATCCATAGTGGGCTTGCCTTTACGGGAATTTTATGTTATGCTAAGGGACAATGGTTACCCTTACGGGAAGCCGTAAGCAAAAACTTATAGGCGGGTCTGTTCCAAAACTTCAGTTTTTAAAACAGCTTCCTTAGATTTAACGGAAACCAGAGTTTTTGCTTATTTTCCGCCGTTGCGTATGCGAACGGTGAGATAAAGAGAAGGCGGCAAAAGCAAAGCTTTTGCCGGCGGGGTTTTTGGCAAGCAAAAACTCCACAGGAGGGTGTTTTGGCGGTAGTTACCATGAAGAGCCTGCTTGAGTCGGGCGTGCATTTTGGGCATCAGGTAAAACGCTGGGATCCGCGGATGAAAAAATACATCTTTGCGGAACGGAACGGGATCCATATTATCGATCTCCAAAAAACAATTCAGTCCATCAAGGACGCCTACGATGCGGTTAGAAAAGTTGTAGCGTCGGGCAAGTCGGTTCTTTTTGTAGGAACCAAAAAACAGGCGCAGCAGGCCATTCAAAAAGAGGCGGAGCGCTGCGGCATGTTTTTTATCAATAACCGCTGGCTCGGCGGCATGCTTACCAACTTCGTTACCATTAAAAAATCGCTTTTGCGGCTTAAAAAGCTCGAAAAGATGGAAATTGACGGCACTTTCGAAAATCTTACAAAAAAAGAAATTGCCGCATTGGGCAAAGAAAGGGCAAAACTCCAGAAAAACCTGGGGGGCATCAAAGAGATGAAGGATCTTCCCGGGATTCTTTTCATTATCGATACCCGCAAAGAGGCTATCGCTGTTGCCGAAGCCCAGCGGCAGGGTATCCCCATTGTGGCGGTGGTAGACACAAACTGCAATCCCGACGGCATTGATTACCCCATTCCCGGTAACGACGATGCTATCAGGGCGATTACCCTGTTTACCCAGATCATAGCCAACGCGGTTGAAGAAGCGGACAATGAGGTTGGCCTTAAGATCATCGAAACTCTGGGCGACGAGGATGAAGACATGGAAGACATTGTAACCGATGTCTCCATCAAAGAAGAAGATCGCGAAATTGACATTGAATCTTATACAGGCGCCGAACATCCGGCCAAGGCCGCGGAAACCGAAACAGAAGAAGAAGAGACGCTTCCCGTAGACATTGACAAGGCGTATGAGGAAGCATGAGAAAATTCGCGGCACAAAGCAAGCAACACTATTTGAAGGAGTTAAATTTATATGGCTGAAATAAGCGCAAGCGATGTAAAGAGCCTTAGGGAAAAAACCGGAGCGGGTATTTTGGATTGTAAAAAGGCACTCACTGAAACCGGCGGTGATTTTGAAAAGGCGGTAAAGCTGCTCAGGGAAAAGGGGCTCGCGGCGATAGAAAAACGTTCCGGCAGGGCCACCAACGAGGGTAAAGTTTTTATCAAGATAAAAGATGACGGCTCAAAAGCGGTTCTGGTGGAGTTGGCTTCGGAAACCGACTTTGTAGCCCGCAATCCCGATTTTATTGCCCTGGGCGGCGCCATAGCCAGCAAGGCGCTGGAAAAGGGTTACGCCGAACCCAACGATGAACTTAACGGTATGGTTACCGAGTTGGCGACAAAAATCCGGGAGAACATGAGCCTTAAGCGTATCAAAACGCTTGAAGCAGGCCCAAATGAATTTCTTACCAGCTATATCCATGGGGACGGCGCTATTGGCGTTGTGGTAAAAGTAACTTCCGACAAAAGCGGCATCTTTAAGCAGGATGACGCGGCGGGCTTTGCCTTTACCCTGGCCCTTCATATCGCGGCGTACAATCCAATGGTGCTTGATCGTGAAAAGGTTGACGCCGCCTGGCTTAAGGAACAGGAAGAAATTTTCCGCAAGCAAATGGAACAGGACGAAAAAATGAAAGGCAAACCCGCCGACGCCCTGGACAAAATCCTTAAAGGCAAAGTTAATAAATTCCTTAAAGATATCTGTCTTCTTGACCAGGGCTATGTAAAAGACGAAAAAATTACCGTTACCCAGGCCATAGCGGATATAGGCAAACAGCTTGGCGCAAAAATTTCAGTCACCGACTATGTCTACTTTAACGTAGGGGCATAATATGACTGCGGCAGCGGCAGCATCCGAAGAACGGATGAAAAAAACAATTCAGAGACTGGAAGATTTTTTCGCCGGCCTCAGAACCGGCAGGG
>JAIRLQ010000484.1 GCA_031259345.1 Treponema sp. | reverse complement strand
TCAAAAATTTTCCGTATGCCTTCGGGGGATTTCGCCACCGGCTTGAGTACCACCCTGCCCGGGACAGCCGGGTCCTTGTCAAATTCACCCGCCATAATGCGGGCGTGTTCGGCCACTTCTTGCAGGGTTTCTTCGCCATAGAGATCCTGACTCCCGGCGATAAACCAAAATTCGTATTGTTTTAGATTGATCATGATTCGCTCCTTGTGGTTTTATTGGAATGTGTGGGTACAATGCCCCGCGGTTCTTTTCCGGTATAGTTCATTTGGCGCTTCTTCTTTTCGAATACAGATCGAAGGCTACCGCCGCAAGCAGTACAAAGCCCTTAATCGCTTGCTGCCAGTCGGTGCTGACCCCCAGGATAGACATCCCGTTGTTCAGAATGCCGATAAAGAGGCCGCCCACCACTGCCCCGATGATAGTCCCTATGCCGCCGGATACCGCCGAACCGCCCACATAACAGGCGGCGATTGCATCCATTTCAAAGTTCTGCCCGGCCTTCGGCGTAGCCGCGTTAAGCCGGGCGGCAAAAACCAGGGCGGCTACAGAGGCAAGAACAGCCATATTGGTGTATATCCAGAACATCACCCATTCGGTCTTGATCCCCGAAAGTTTTGCCGCCTTGGCGTTACCCCCTAAGGCATAAATATGCCGGCCCTGAACCGTCTTTGAGGCGACAAACTGATACCCCACGACAAGGACGCCCAGAACAATCAAAATATTCGGTAACCCCCGGTAAAGGGCAAACACAATGATAAAGGCCATGAGTACTACGGCAATGGCTCCCAGCTTGGCTATCCAGATACCTTTAGGCAATAAATCAAAATTATACGCCTTCTGTTTTTTGCGTTTGTTGATCTCGCTTATTATGATGAACGCGACAATCACCAGCCCTATGACAATGGAAAAAAGATGAAATGTCGTTTTACCTATAGTAAGACCGCCCAGAGGATCCGGAATATAACCGGAAGCTATCACCTGAAATTCCGCCGGAAAGGGCGCCTTGGTCTGCCCCTGCATGATAACCTGTCCAAGGCCCCGGAACATCAACATTCCGGCCAGGGTTGCGATAAATGGGGGAACGTGTACAAAGGCAATCCAAAAACCCTGCCACATACCGATTACCGCTCCTATGAGCAGCGCTATGAACATGACCAAAAAGGGATTCAGGCGCATGTCCACGATCATCACCCCGCATACCGCTCCCACAAAGCAGACAATGGAGCCTACCGAAAGATCAACATTGCCGGTAAGGGTGCAGAGCAGCATACCTACCGCCAGAATAAGAACGTAACTGTTCTGTAATACCAGGTTGGTCAGGTTCACCGGCCGGAAGAAAATGCCGTTGGTCAGGATACCGAAGAAAATCATCGCCAGCGCCATGGCGATGACCATACCGTATTGCCTTGAATTCTTCTTTAATAATGTAAATAAGCTATTCATTGTATTCCTCTTTATCATACATTAATTAGACAGAATGTGCCCCATGATTTCTTCCTGAGTGGCGGTTTTACCTTCCAACTCAGCGGTAATCCGCCCTTCACTCATCACATAAATCCTGTCGCTCATACCGATAATCTCCGGCATTTCGCTGGATATAAGCACGCAGGCTATGCCCTGAGCCGCCAAATTATTGATGATTGTGTAGATTTCATGCTTGGCCCCTACGTCGATGCCCCGGGTCGGTTCGTCCAGAATGAGTATCCGGGGATCGGAGAAAAGCCACTTTGCCAACACCAGTTTTTGCTGGTTGCCCCCGGAAAGGTTCCCCGCAAGCTGTAAAATGGACGGCGTTTTGGTGTTGAGTTTTTTGCGGTAATCTTCCGCCGCGAGGATCTCCTCGTGTTCGTTAATAACGCTGCCCCTGGCGATTTTTTTCAACTTTGCCAGGGTGGTGTTTTCTTTGACTGTCCCAATCAGCACGAGACCGAATTCCTTCCGGTCTTCGGTCACATAGGCAAGACCCTGTTCAATCGCCTTGGGAATTGAATTGAGGTTCGCTTCTTTTCCATTGATAAAAGTTTGACCGCTGATGTTCTCGCCGTAATACTTGCCGAAAATGCTGGTGGCCAATTCGGTACGCCCAGCCCCCACAAGGCCGGCCAGCCCGACCACTTCCCCGGCGCGGACAGTGATATTCACCTTGTCCAGTTTTTTCCGTTCGGGGTTGTCGGGGTTATACACTGTCCAGTTCCGCACTTCAAACACAACATCGCCGATGGGGTTGTTCCGTTTTGGGAAACGGTCGGTAATTTCCCGCCCTACCATGCCCTTGATAATCCGGTCTTCGCTGATAGACGCCTTGCCATCGGCGTCCCGTTCTACTTCCAGGGTCTCAATGGTTTTGCCGTCCCGCAAAATAGTGGTGCGGTCCGCCACTGCCGCCACTTCGTTCAGTTTATGGGAAATCAACACCGATGAAATGTTGTGCTGATCCCTAAGTTCCCGCAGAATCTGGAGCAAATGTTCGCTGTCGGTCTCGTTGAGGGCCGAGGTGGGTTCGTCAAGAATCAGTATCCTGGCGTCCTTTGCCAAGGCCTTGGCGATTTCCACCAGTTGCTGTTTGCCTACTCCCAACTTGTTTACCGTCAGGTTAGGATTTTCATCCAACCCCAATTTCCGCATATATATAAGCGCGTCATCCCGCGTTTTATCCCAGTTAATAATATTGTATTTCGCCCGCTCATCCCCCAGAAAAATATTTTCCGCTATGGAAAGGTAAGGACTAAGGGCCAGTTCCTGATGGATAATTACGATGCCTTCCTTCTCACTTTGTTTGATATCAGAAAAGGCGCAGAGTTTGCCTTCAAATATTATGTCGCCCTCATAGGCGCCATGGGGATATACCCCGGATAAGACCTTAACCAGAGTGGATTTTCCCGCGCCGTTTTCTCCTACCAGGGCGTGGATTTCCCGCTGTTTTACCTGGAGATTAACCTTGTCCAGCGCCACCACTCCGGGGAAAGTTTTGGTGATGTTTTTCATTTCAAGCAAAACAGCCTGATCAGCCATAAAACGCTCCGT
>JAIRLQ010000284.1 GCA_031259345.1 Treponema sp. | reverse complement strand
GTTATTGTTACAGGATAGTCTGCCTTGATTTGGGTTACTTTTTCAATGAGGCAACAGCAATTTTCAGCAATTTTACATTTACTCTTGTAGGGGCACAATTCTGAGGATCAGCGACTCCTTTCCCTCCTCGAAACCGCCAAATTTGGCCATTTAGAGGCTATTTTTATATCCCACCCCGGCTCAAATGGCCTAAATATAAAATTGCTGAATTTTTTAGTTTTTTTGTTGACAAGACTGAATAATCCATGATATATTTAATTATTATAAATAATTAAATTAGGAAGGAATTAATGCAAAACTATAAAAACAAAAGTATGGATATAGCGGCCAGGGTAGAAGATCTCCTTGTCCTGATGACCTTACAGGAAAAGCTGGCACAAATTGCCAGTGATCTTCCTGTTAAATTGATGATAGCTGGTTCTATGTTGCCCTTAGTACTGAAGAGGGGATATCCCGATGGCTTGGGCCGGCTTACCCAATACAGCATGGCTGGTATTTTAAACCCTAAGGATATTATCCGGCTGGGTAACGCGGTTCAAAGATATTTTGTCGAAGAAACACGGCTGGGTATCCCGGTGATGTTCCAGAGTGAATCTCTGTCTGGTTACCCGGCCCGGGAAGGGACCATTTTCCCCTCTATGCTGAATCTGGCATCCACATTTTATCCGTCCTTAATTGAAAGCATGGGCCAGGCCATTTCCGGTGAATGTCGTTCTGTGGGAATAAGGCAGGTGCTTTCGCCTGTATTAGATGTGGCCCGGGACCCCCGATGGGGCCGCTGTTATGAATCCTATGGGGAGGATACCTATCTGGTAACCCAGATGGGTATTGCCCATGTGCGGGGGCTCCAAAAGAACAGGAAGGATGGGGTCTTGGCCACAGGAAAACATTTTCTGGGATATTCAGAAACCGAGGGAGGCCGTAATACCGCTCCTACCCGGATAGGAAACCGGGAACTCTATGAAGTTTTTGCAACTCCTTTTGAGGCAGCGATAAAAGAAGCGGATCTGGCGGCTGTCATGACTTCTTATTCGGAAATAGACGGAATTCCCTGCGGGGCCAATAAGAATATTACCAGGCATCTCCTCAGGGAAGTTATAGGCTTTAAGGGACTGGTAGTTTCAGACGGTGGAGCCGTAAGACGGCTTTATGAGGTAAATCATATCGCCAGGGATTACAGGGAAGCAGGGCTTTTGGGAATTCTTGGTGGAATGGAAACTGAAATGCCTGTGGGCGCTTCCTATAAACAACTTGGTTCATATATTGAATCAGGCGAATTGGATATGGCCTTGGTAGATGAGGCAGTACGCCATGTTCTGGCAGGCAAGTTTGAGGCAGGGCTTTTTGATGAACCTTATCAGGAAGAACGGAAAAGTTCCGGTTTTGCACCGCCGGAACACAGGAAACTGTCGGCGGAAATCGCGGAGCAGTCCGTCATCCTCCTTAAAAACGATGGGGAGATACTGCCCCTTAAACAGGGGAAAAAGATCGCCCTTATTGGACCCCACGGCGGGGAAACAACATCATCCATGCCTGGTTATACCATTGGCGGTTATTTCCGGATGGTACGGAACTGGATACGTGCCCAAATGGGCGCTTCCCTCTCCGGGAGTTCTTTCCAAGGGGTAGCTGACGCGATAAGCGAAGTAAAAATTGGTAATGATGCCGCCGCCCAAAGGATCGATCAGAATGCGGTAGACCAGCTTCTTGACGGGCTCTCTCCAGACATAGAAGATGTGTACTGCCGTGAATTTGGCGCCCGTTCATTATACCAAACTCTTGCTTCAGGGAACTCCGTTACGTATACAAAAGGCTGCGATATCATGGGAGAAGACCGTAGCGGTTTTGATAAAGCGGTTAAACTTGCGGCGGAGAGCGATCTGGTCGTCATGACATTGGGAGGCAACTGCGGCTGGGAAGACTCAACCGGCGGCGAAGGCAAGGACCGGAGCAGCCTGGCCCTTCCGGGAGTACAGCAGGAACTTCTCGATACCCTGGCCGGGACAGGCCGGGATATTGTTCTGGTTATTTATGGGCCAGGAATTTATACCCCGAAACTTCCGGCGGCTGTAAAGGCGATACTCCAGGTGTGGCTCCCCGGCCCCGCAGGCGGAGAAGCGGTGGCGGCGATCCTGACCGGTAAACTAAATCCTTCCGGGAAGTTACCGGTTACTATTCCCCGGAACAGCGGACAAATTCTGAATTTCTATAACCATAAAGCCGGAAACGGCCTTCGGGATCCCAAGGCAGTGAAAAACGCGATCCATTCGATTTTCCATGGCGGATATACCGATACAGATGACACTCCTCTTTATCCCTTTGGGTTTGGCTTGAGCTATACCAGTTTCATGATCAGCCCGCCGGAACCTGAAGCGGATTCGGTTTCCCTGGGCGGTAAAATCACCCTCCGTTGCAAGGTTACCAATACCGGCAATCTGCCGGGAGCTGAGGTAGTACAGCTTTATTACCATGACGCGGAAGCCCGGGTCACCAGGCCGGTAATTGAACTTGCAGGATTTGTCAAAGTTTTTCTGGAACCGGGTCAAAGCCGGAGTATTATCTTTGTTTTAGATACCGCGCAGTTAGGTTTTTATAACGAGAATATGGAATTTGTAGCAGAACCAGGTATTGCGGAATTTCAAACAGGCAATAGTTCTGAAAATCTTTCCGCACCGGTTAAGGTACTCCTTACAGGAAAAACCATCAGTTTAATGGGAAAACGAAGCTACACTTGTGAGGTTAAACTTGATAAATGAAAAATTATATCATTTTTTTCCCCGATGAGCTGCGGGCTGAAACATTAAGTATTTATGGCAATACAAAAATGAAGACGCCGAATTTTGATCGCCTTGCCGGACAGGGAGTTCGTTTCGATCAGTGCCATGTACAAAATCCTGTCTGCTCTCCTTCTCGTTGTTCTCTTTTTACAGGTCAATATATACATGCCGCAGGTCATCGGAGTCTCTGGAACCTGCTTAAACCCCATGAACATAATCTTTTTAAATA
>JAIRLQ010000265.1 GCA_031259345.1 Treponema sp. | reverse complement strand
GGAGAGCACCCCGGAGCCATCGCCTTTGACGCCGGCCGCTTATGCTTTGCGGGGACAACCAATGAGCCGAATCGTATTTTTATGAGTAAGGCCCCCAATAGTCAGACCGGGGAGGATCGTTACACGGACTTCACGGCAGGAGATAACCCCGCAGACGCAATCATTCTTGAGGAAAATGATATGCACGGAAGCCGCCTGCAATGGATAGCCGCGAACCGGCGGCTGCTTGCGGCGACCGAGCGGGCAACCTGGTGTGATACCGGGGATGTTCCGACACCCGCAACCTTTGACATGAATATCGTTGAATATGCCGGTTCCAACGGCTTACAGGCCCGGGGAACAAAGGAAATTATGGTCTTTGCCGGGCGCAGCGGGAAAACGCTCCGCGCCCTTGTGTGGAACGCCGGTGAAGACAGGGAAGGGTTTGTGGAAATGGACATTTCGGAGCAAGCCGCACATCTTTTTGGATCGGGAATAAAGGACTTTGCGGTTACCGATTATCCGTATCCCTTGATATGGATTGTAACCGAGTCCGGGGAATTGATAAGCTGCACGGTAAACATACGGGCCGGTGTTTTGGCATACGCCCGGCATCCAACCGAAGGAATGGTTGAGGCGGTGGCCGTGGCCCCGCAGAAAACCGGGGATGTTGTATTTCTGGAAGTAAAGCGCGGTAATACGCGGAACATCGAACATCTTGTACTTGAAGACCTGGTTAACGCTGATTTTACCGAAAGCCACTACGTTGACGCCGGAGAAAGCCGGTCATTTAACCCGCCGACAAAGGTAATTACCGGATTAGAACGCTTTGCGGGACAGACCATCCGCGCATTTGTTGATGGGGCGGCAGAACCACCGGTCCGGGTTGACGATAGCGGTATCGCGGAATTTCAGATTGATGTATCAAAGGTTCATTTTGGCTTGCCTTACCAGGCGGTTTTCTCTCCAAACACCCGGCAGATACCCGCAAACGGGACAAGCCTCGGAAAGAAGCGCCGGATTGAAAAGGTGATGATACAGTTTTATAAAAGCATTGGAGGGCGGGTAGGAACCACCGAAGAAAAATCCGAGGAGATCATAACGCAACGATTCGGAAGCTATGTTTTGGGATCGGCGCCCGAGCCGTTTACCGGAGAAATAGACATCACGGTATCGGGAAATATTGACCCTGAAGGAAAGATTATAATAACACAGGATGAGCCGGTACCGTTTACCATACTGGCTTTAGTCGAGCGTATAGCTGTTTTGGAGGCGTAGAGATGGACGGAGGCGCAGGATGGAGCGGGGTCGCTATTGCGGCGGCTCAATTAGCATCGAGTACCATAATAGGAAATGAAGCGAATAAACTTGCCGCCCAAGAGCTTGAAGTATCAAGAAACCAATTTGAACTCAGTAAAAAAGAAGTGGCGCTGAATGCCGTTGATACGTTAAGAACGTATGACAAGGACATTGCACAGTTAAAGGGCGACTACGCACAACTCGGGATAGACATACGCGACACTCAAACACAGATATCCTCTTACGACAAATGGTTGTCAAACTATAGCGCCCAATACGCGCAAGAAGTACAGAGTAAACAGGCACAAACCGACGCCCTTACCGCCAGCGGCAAAGATTCCTATGATGCGTTTATGAATGCGATAGGGTATCAGGACGCACTGGCAGGAGCAAGCGGCAGAAAAGGCGGGGGAACATCGGTCGGGGCCGTAACGCAGGGCATTGATCAAAAACTGGTCGATTATGTGGGGGCAGATCGGACGCTTGACCAAAACGGCGGCCTGTTCGGTTCCCAACTGACTGCCGCAAACATGGAAATGGAACAGCTTAAAGTGGATCTGGGATTCCAGTATCAAGAGGCGATAATGAACCAGGCGAACCTGGCTCAATCGCTGGGCGAATTACAGTCTGCTCAGGCAACAACTAAAACCAGCATTGAGAACGCACAGGCAAGCCAGGACAGCCTGGCCGAATTTATACGGCGGAACTTTGGAGACGCATACACCGATCTCTATTACGGCAAAAGCCCAGATATCGAATTAGGAATAGGCAAAGCAGGCGATTACTACATAACCGGAGCGGGACAACCAATGGCCGATAGTCCAATGACCGGGGTCGTTCCGAAAGGAGGAAGCTCCACGCTTATAACCGGAAATTCGGGTGGGTTAATGTTTAACAATCCGCATCTTGCGCTTTAGGAGGATGATGTAAGACTAATAAAAGTTAACTATGACCCGTTGAGGCGCAGCCAGAGCAGAAAGACACAAGCGGAACTATCCACCTTCATGGCCGGGGATATTGACATGGCAAAACGACGGCAGGAAAACGCGGTAGAAGCGCTGAGACTTCAACAAAAAAGACTGTCCATAGCCGCACAAAGACAAAGACTGGACACCGCAAGTATGTGGGTTAACGCGGGCTTTCAGGCGGCCGATATCGGTATTACGACCGGGGTGATGATTGGTCAGGCACATGATCAACAAGCCGTTTTAGACGCGCAAGAGTATCAGAAAAAAAGACAAGACGCTATCAATCAGGCGAGAGCCAACAATAATACCGGGTGGGAGCAACAAGAAGACGGATCGTTAAAGTGGGTAGGCTTTGAAAATGTTCCGGTTGCGGGCGGGGGAACCCTTAAAGACCTCACCGATACCTATTTAGCCAAAATGCAAGAAACCTACTGGACCAAGTCGGGCGAAAAAAAGGGCATGACCATAATAGGAAAAATTATAAATGACGGTAATGCCCAAATAATGGAACAAACCCGGTTGGCCGCCATGGGCCTGCGGGAGGCAAAATACGGGGAGGCTTATAATAACGCATTCCAGACCGCCGTACAAACCAATGATTTTACCCTGATCCGTGACGTCATAGACTCAACATCCGCATGGAAATCAGAGACGGAGAGACAGACCCTGTTAGAACAAGCCCAAGACCAATTTAAAATTGGCGTCGCCACAGAAAGGGCTATAACAATCGGAAGGACTGAGGGAATCGCCAGGGCAGAAGAAGATCTGCAGCAAAGCGGACTCCCCCAGGAAGTTATTACTCAAATAATGGGGACGGTACAGAATGCGAATAATAATACCGTAGAAACCGCCAAAGTATCGGCCGCCGATACGTATACTAAAATCAAACAGAATGACGGTACTATACGCCAGGCATACGATGCGGCGATAACTCAGGATATTTCCAACCCCGAGGCCCTTGAAGCAAGAAAAGCCGTGGCGACAAAGAAACAGATTTATGATCTGAACGAACGGTTTAGCCAGGAGACAAACGGCGCAACAGTGGCGCAGCTTGAAGCGCTTAAGGAAAAGTATAAGGACGGCGGCACTTACGATGCGGACTATTACGGAATGGAGCAGCTGCAGAACCAACATTATTCGGCAATTTCAGAATCCATAGACGAGATTTACCGCGCGGCAGCGAGGGCGGAAGAAGAAGCCCTGGCAAAACAAGAGCGGGCCGCGGCAAAGGCGGAGCGGGCCGAAGCAAAGGCGGAGCGGGACGCGGCAAAGATAGAAAGGGCCGCAGAAAAAAAAGCACAAGAAGAAGAAAAAAGAGCAAAAGAGGACTCGGCCACGATACTTAATACGGTACGCAATGAGTTTACGCAATGGCAGCAAGGAAAAAAAGATGGACGGACTATGTGGTACGAGATTGAGGTCTTCAAAAACCATATTCCCTATGATGAACGGAGGCGGATGGAGCGTGAACTAATCGCCGGAATTGATGGAACCGGAACGGATGCGGCGTGGCACTATGATCGGCTTGAAACCATAATGGAAGCATACGCCCCGGATAAAGAGACGGCTTCCATTGCCGAAATAGACGCACACAACCAACGTGTGCGGCAAATGAAAGAATACATTATGGAGAGACGATTTAGGGGCGTTAGCGGCGATCTCCTCAAAAAAGAAATTGACAATATACTTGAGGTGGAAATATCACAGATACTTCGCGATGCCGTAAGTAAGGCTGACATCGGCAGCAACGGGCTGGGAGGGGACGCGCAGAAAACGGCAAAAGAATACTTGTGGTTCGCGAATCAGGGAAAATTGGATATCTATTTTGGCGAGCGGACAACCACGGAACTTTCATTTGACGATGAAGGCCGCATAACAAGGGGAATAATACCGCTTATAATAGGCGGTGATAACATGAACACGGTCTATGCCCAGGTTAATTCATTTAGCAGAGACTACCTCAACAATGAATTGGGACAGGCAAATATCACCGTGGGAGAAGGCCAGATGATGCCCGGGAAAGATGATTCCCATGGCGGTAATTTCCGGCACAAAGGAAGTGATGGAAACTGGTATCGGCTCAATGTCAAAAGTAGGAACGGCGACTTCATTATAGAGAAATTGAACGGTAAAGAATGGGAAAAGGTAGCGGTACAGAAACTGCCCGGATATGTTAGAAGGCGGCCGGCTTATGTACCGTTTAATTCCCAAAACAGATGGACCAACAGGTGACAAGGAGAAATAAATAATGGCAGACATTTACGACCCCGCATCACCGGAATTTCAGGCCATCGCGGAACGGGCCAGACAACGGAGCGAGGCCCTCCGGGAAAGAGAACGGCAGATCCTGGCTCCCGTTGAAGCAAAGCCCGATTATTATAAGGCCCTCCGGCAGAAATATAGCGATCTGCCGTCACTGCGTGAAACGGACTATGTTTTTCTTGAGAACGTG
>JAIRLQ010000475.1 GCA_031259345.1 Treponema sp. | reverse complement strand
ATCCTTGAAGAAGTCGATTAAGGGCGGTATTGGTTGTTTAGTCATATTCCCCTCCAATCTGCCTTTATCGGCCGCTTTCCCGCCCTCCTTTAGTTCTTTTTATATGCGCTCGCCCTGGGGTAAGCGTTTGTTTTCGTTGCTTTTATTTTGCCGGTATTGTATAATCACAAAATGACATTGAACAAAAAACAAACCAGGCTTTTCGTTTTATCCCCGCTGTTTATTATTATTTTGCTAATTTCGGCATGCGCTTCGTCGGGGAAACAAGCCCTTCGTTCGGGTGGGAGCCCCCTCGCCATTGTTTCGGTGGCTGCCAATTACGACATTAACTGGAAAGGCCAGGACCAAACCATAGAAAGTTTTTCGGGCAGAGTCATTCAGCGCATGAGGCGGGTTGATCCGGATTGGGAAATAATTACAAAATCAGACTCTGTTATTAACGAGCTGGAAAAGGTGATCCGTGATACCCTGGGCGTTTCCCCGCTCTTTACCCTTGCATCAAAAGAAGAAACATTGAACGCCCCTTCTTATATGAATGCCCGGCTTAACAAGCTTCAGATTGATAAAGAGATGATTCAGAGCGAAGGGTACCGCATGGTTCATTACGGGGATAAAAACTTCCCCCCGGCCTTTGCCAAAGAAACAGGGATTAACAAAATATTGTTTATTACCCTTAACCTTACCAAATCCATGCGGAGCGGTTTTGGCAAAAACGGTACGGCTCAGGCGGAAGTGGCCATGACAGTCCGCGCCCTGGACAGCGGCGGAAAAACCCTTTTTCATAAAACCTACGAGCTAAAAAGCCTTGATGGCATACCGGTAACAAGCGGTTCTTATTCCCGTACAGAGCTTCTGGCCCTGTTTCCGCCTACTGTTGCCGATTTGTGTTACCTTTTTCTGGATGACCTTGCGAACTGAAACCAGGGAAGCGCTGATTAATTCGTGTCTGTCTACAAAGCCGGTTGCTTTGCGGACGGACTCTAATTCAATCGAGAATTAATCAGCGGCCCCCTAACCCCGCATTTCATTTAATTGTAAAATGTTGTATACTTCTCCTGGGGAAAGAGGAAGAATGCAAAGAAAAACCGGCTGTTTTTATATCTTGGCGCTTTTTTTCATTTTTTTGCTGATCGGAGAAAGCTGTAAAACTACGCCGCCGGACGATGGGCCGGCGGGGGTTCTCGACATTTTCCCGGGAGTAGCCGATGTTTTTATCCTCCGGGAGGACGGCTCGCTCTGGAATGTGGGTTACAATCAGGCGCTTATTTCCGGAATCGGCGGGGCCTCGGGCGCAGCGCCGGGTCTTAGCGAAGCGATGCAAGGAGGCGTGCCGTTTACCGGTGCAAAAGCCGCCGCTTCGGGGGAAACCCACCGGGTTATCCTGAAGGATGACGGCTCCTTATGGGGACAGGGGAAGTCCGTCTACGGGGAACTTGGGCTTGGAGGAGGCGGCCAGGGCAGGCTTGACGATTTTACTTCCCTTGGCATTGGGGACGTAAAATCGCTTGTTTGCGGCAATAACAGTACCTTTGTTATCAAGAATGACGGCACTTTGTGGGCTTCGGGCTACAATTACTACGGCGAGCTTGGTATTGGAGATAGGACAAATCACGCGGTTTTTACCCAGTCCAAAAGCGCCGGGAACGGGGTCAAGGCTGTGGCAGTCGGCGTAAGGCATTCGGTGATTTTAAAAGACGACGGTTCCGTCTGGGCGGCGGGGTACAATTTTAACGGCCAGCTCGGCTTGGGCAATCAAGACGATTCTGCCGAATTTATACAGGTTACGGGCCTGGGGAACGATGTTCTTTCTGTTGCGGCAGGGAATTATCATACCGCGGTTCTGAAAAAAGACGGAAGCGTCTGGACTGCCGGAGAAAACTACTACGGCCAGCTTGGCACAAGCGATCCCTCTGACCGTCGCCGTTTCTTTCAGGTTAAGGACAGTTCCGGCAACCCCCTGACCGGCGCAAAGGCCATAGCTGCCAGGGGCGATCTTACCCTTATCCTTAAAGAAGATAATTCCCTTTTATGGGCAGGAAACTATCTGGACCCGGCGCCCCGGGACGAAAACAATCTTCCGCCTGAAAAACCGGCGGAAGAAGAAAAATCTACCTTGAAGGTTCTGGTTCCCGATGGCGCAGGGCCGGCGCCAATTGGTGAAATACAAAAAATAGGCTTGGGCTTCCAAAGTATCTATATAATAAGTTCCGGGGGTCGCCTTTGGGTAGCGGGCTCGAACCGTTACGGTCAGCTTGGCCTTGATTACGATACCGAAGTTTTGCATAATTTAAGAATTATTTATCCAGGGAGTGAGTAATGACGGGTTCTGACATTGGATTAATCGGGCTGGCGGTAATGGGCGAGAATCTTGTTCTCAATATGGAAAGCAAGGGCTTTTCGGTTTCGGTTTTTAACCGCACGGTTTCAAAAGTTGACAGTTTTGTAAAAGGCCGGGGGGCGGGAAAAAAGATTACCGGCTGCCACGATTTAAAAGAATTTGCGGCGTCACTACATAAACCCCGCAAGGCGATGATTATGGTAAAAGCGGGAGGAGCGGTAGACGAAACTATTGAACAGCTTCTGGAAGTTTTTGAAAGCGGGGATATTATTATTGACGGGGGCAATTCCAATTATCAGGATACTATACGCCGTACTTCTTACGTTGAAAGCAAAGGCCTGCTTTATATCGGAACCGGCGTTTCGGGCGGCGAGGAAGGCGCCCTGACGGGGCCGTCTATCATGCCCGGCGGCAGCCCTGCCGCTTGGCCCCTGGTAAAACCGGTTTTTCAGGCTATATCCGCCAAGGTTGGTTCCGGCGGGGAATCTTCGCCCTGCTGCGACTGGGTTGGCGAAAACGGCGCCGGCCATTTTGTAAAAATGGTACACAACGGCATTGAATACGGCGATATGCAGCTCATCTGTGAGACCTACGATATTATGAAAAGATTGCTGGGCCTCTCCTATGAAGAAATGGGGAATATTTTTGAGGAATGGAACAAAAGCGAATTGGACAGCTACCTCATCGAAATTACCCGGGACATTCTTCGTTATAAAGATGCCGATGGGGGGCCTTTGGCGGAAAAGATACTTGATACTGCGGGCCAGAAAGGTACCGGCAAATGGACGGGTATTGCCGCCCTGGAGGCAGGGGTGCCCCTGACCCTTATTGGCGAGGCTGTCTGGGCCCGCTGCCTTTCGGCGGCCAAGGACGAGCGCGTCCGGGCATCGGCAGTGTTTGCCGGTCCAAAGGTGGAAATTCCTTGCGACAAAAAAATGTTTGTTGACGATCTCCGCAAAGCCTTGTACGCCGCCAAAATTGTGTCCTACGCCCAGGGCTATCTTCTTATGCGGGAGGCCGCTAAAGAACACAAGTGGAACCTTAATTACGGCGGCATTGCTTTAATGTGGCGTGGGGGCTGTATTATCCGTTCATCGTTCCTTGGAAAAATTAAAGAAGCTTACGACAAAAACCCCGGTTTGGAAAACCTGCTCCTGGATCCCTTCTTTGCGGATGTAATCAAAAACGCCGAAGCATCCTGGAGGCGGGTAAGCGCGGCGGCGCTGACAAACGGCGTCCCCGCGCCGGCCCTTACAAGCGGCCTGTCTTATTTTGACGGCTTCCGAAGCGAGCGCCTTCCGGCCAACCTGCTTCAAGCCCAGCGGGACTATTTTGGCGCCCACACTTACGAGCGGACGGATAAAAAGCGGGGAGAGTTTTTTCATACCAACTGGACCGGTAAGGGCGGAACAACCAGCGCAAGCACTTATACGGTATAGGAGTTTGTTGCGCTTCGCGCATAAATTTGCAACAGGCTCATAGGCTCTATCCGCTTTTTGCCCTGTTTTTAGCTCCCGGCGAAAGCCTTGTCCGCCTGGCCGGAAAACCAGCTAAGTACAGCTTCCGCGCGATTGGCGAAAGAGTTTGAGATGCGGTCTTTAAGCCCCGGAAGAGCGGCGGCTTTTGCCATGGAAACGGCGTACACCAAAAGATATTCTTCGGCGTCAAAAATTGCCACCGTAGAACGAAGCCTGTTTTTCCGCACCGCGGGGATAATTCCGGCTGTCATGGTGGTAAGATTCTGCTGTACAAAAATAAGGGCATCGGGGTACGTATGATAATCGTACTGATAGATATTGTCCCCAAAAGTTAGGTCCTTCTGCCGGGCGTAAAGCGTAAGTTCCAATGGGGGCTCGCCGTAGACCGGATCACCCGATGCCTTTTTGGAAGAAGGCCCGTCTATAACTGTAGAAGTTTCGTAAAAGGTACGCATAGCCCCCCGGCTGGCGGAATAATACTGCAAGCCTTCAAGGGTGGATAGTTGCAGAATTTTATTGAACAGGGCATTTTTTTGGGTTTTGTTCCATTTCTGCCCGGCCCCCACAGGTTTGGCGTACAGGTAAAGAGTTTCTACCATGACGCTGGGTTCCAGGTCGGCCCTTATGCTTTCCAGAAGCTCCTTTAGCCCGGAGTGATTAGGCGCCAGGATGGGCCGAGGATTTTTGAATTCAGCCGCCGTGGGCCGTTTGCCGGCCCGCAATTCCATTGCCTTTTCTTCGCCCAATAGCTCTTCCAGGGAAAACGCAAAACAAGGCGGCGAAGCCAGAAATATCCCTGCCGCAACCAGAAAGACGGCAAGATTTCCCCTCTTTCCTTTACTCATCACTCATTCCCCTATTGAGCCTGTTCCAAAACCCGGTTGGTTTTGTCCAGGCTTTTGGAAACACCGGTCAAATCGGGCCAAGTCCGGCCCGGTTTTTCCGTTAAATCTAAGGTTGCTGTTCCAAAAACTGAAGTTTTGGAACAGCCTCTATCGCTAATTTTTAAAACCCCGGTAGTAAACCCGAACTTGTTTGTAAAGGCCGTCGCCTTCGCTTTTGGTTTCTACATCGGCAATGTCGTTAAGGGTGGTGTGAATAAGGCGGCGATCAAAGGGGTTCATGGGTTCCAACAGTATGGAATTGCGGTTTTCGCGCACCTTGTCGGCAACAGTGTAGGCAAGACGCACCAGAGATTCTTCCCGGCGTATGCGGTAATTTTCGCTGTCCAGGATGATCCGCATATCTTCCCGCCCCAGGCGCCCGGCGTAAATATTTGCCAGAAGCTGCAAGGCGTCCAGATTTTTACCTTTTTTCCCGATAAGGATGGACGAATGTTCTGAATCGATTTTTAGCCCAAGTTTTTTTTCTTCCCTAAAAGCTATGTTCACCTTGCCATGATAGTTCATACGTTTGATAATCCCTTCGGTAAAGGCGATCATTTTTTCCTCAAATTCGTTTTTTGGTTCGGGATCGCCAAAAACCGCCTGGCTGTTGGACGCCGAGTTCGGGCCTTGCTGTTCCGCCGCCTCGCCGCCGCTCTGTTCCGTCCCGGCTTTTCCGCCCGAAGTGTGAACCTGAATTTTCACATGTCCTTTTTTAAACAGGCCGGAACGCTGGTTTTCCAGGATCTCCACATCAAATTCATCTTTTTGAAGTCCCAATTCTTCCGCGGCTTTGTCAATTGCTTCTTTTTCTGTACGGCCTTCAAATTCATAAACCATATCATAACTCCTTCTAGGCGGCGCGAGCCGCCAGGGTCAATCGAACAGTAACGCAAAGCGTTACTGATAACTCCTATCTAGGCGGCGCGAGCCGCCAGGGTCAATCGAACAGTAACGCAAAGCGTTAC
>JAIRLQ010000176.1 GCA_031259345.1 Treponema sp. | reverse complement strand
ATCGAAGGTATCCAGGCTCTGAGCCAGGGACTCATCGATATTGCGATTCCCCATCCGCCATTCTTCAAGAGCGCGGAGGATCTCGGCGCGAACATCATAGCAACCAGCCGCGAGCTACGGGGCGAACACGCCGGTACATACCTCTATTACTTCGCCGACAGTTTTATCGAAAAGAACCCCGAGGCGGTCAGGCGTTTTGTCCGGGCCATAAAGAAGGCCGAGCGCTGGGCAAACGACAATCCCGAACAGACCGCGAAGTGGACCGAGGAAGCTATAGGTATCCCCGTGTTGGCTAACCATTACTATGCGCGGACATCGGCGATTGATGATGCCGGGATAGAAATATGGATACAGGGCGCCAGAGATGCCGGAGCATTGGAGCCGGGAGCGAAGGTACAGGTATCCGATATTGTCAGCCATCAATTTGATGAGGCTGGAAGAGAACTGTAACGGGAAGTCTTTAAAAAATCAAATCATTTCTCGCACGGGGACATAGAGATTTCCCTGTGCGAGGAGTGTACAAAATGAAAGGAGAAAACATTGGGAACAGCGATTAATGCTGACGCCGGTTACAAAATCCTTGCCCGGAATATAAGCCGTGTTTTCCGCTCAAAACGGGCCGGTGAAAAAAGGAAAGAATTTAAGGCCATCGACAGTATAAATATACAGGTAAGAGACGGGGAGTTTGTTACCATTGTGGGGCCTTCCGGTTGCGGGAAGTCTACCTTTCTCGATATTCTGGCCGGACTTTCCGACCCGACATCGGGCGCGATTTATATTGATGGTGAAAAGATAACGGGACCGTCCCTCGACCGGGGTATCGTGATGCAAGGGTATGCGCTTTTTCCCTGGCGCACCGTAAGACAAAACATTGAATACGGCCTTGAGATAAAGAAAGTCCCCAAAAGGGAACGGCGCGAGGTCAGCGCCCGTTTTATTGAACTTGTGGGACTCACTGGGTTTGAGGATCACTTTCCGCATGAACTTTCAGGCGGCATGAAGCAGCGGGTCGCCCTTGCCCGCGCCCTGGCGTACGATCCGGAAGTGCTCCTCATGGACGAACCTTTTGCCGCCGTTGACGCGCAAACGAGGGAGATACTACAGGATGAACTCCTTAGTATCTGGGAGAAAACAGGGAAGACTATTGTTTTTATTACTCACAGCATTGAAGAGGCGGTGTTTCTTGCGGATACGGTCGTGGTACTTTCTCAGGGGCCCTGTACCGTCAAGGCGGCCGTTCCTGTCGAACTTCCCCGGCCTCGCAGGATACGGGATACCCGGAATTCCATTGACTTTAGCCGGATCAGCGGCGAAGTCTGGAATCTGCTGCACGGCATTGAAATTCCCGCTGTCGGGACCGGCCTTGTTCCGGTATATGGAGGGGCGGCTAATTTCGAGGCGGAAAAACGCAATCTTGATTCGGCGGCTTTATAAGGCATACGGACAGTGGAGAAATTTACGAAAACATCTGCGCGGCATTGGGAAACAAAAAGGGGGCAAAATGTCTGACAAGAACGAACATCAGCATAAAGAACTGAGCGACGCCGATCTAAAACGGATATCCGAAATCGCCGCCGCCATTAAATTCGGTTCCGTTACACTGATAATTCAGGACGGCCGGATAGTTCAAATCGAAAAAAATGAAAAGATTCGCTTAATATGAGGGAGTGCGGTATGGATAGAAATAACTATGGTTCCTATTTTTTAATGGATACAAAAGATATTCCCGGTTACATCAAAAGCAAGGCCGGTTTTTTTGGTAATGACGAAGCATTAACTGTTGAAGAAATCGGAGACGGGGATGTCAATTATATTTTTCGCGTGCGGGGCGCGGGAAAATCCCTCATCATCAAACAGGCGGGGCGCGTAACCCGTCTCGATCCGACATGGAAACTCAGCACGGACCGGGGGCGCATTGAGGCGGAATACCTTGCGGTACAGCGGAAACTCACGCCCGGCTCGGTTCCCGAGATTTACCTCTACGATCCGGTCATGTGCGCGATCATCATGGAGGATTTATCCGATTACACCCCGCTCCGCAAGGCGCTGCTGGAGCGCCGCAGGGTTCCCGCGTTTGCCGATCTTTTTTCGACATATCTGGTCAACGCGCTGATCTTTACCAGCGATGTGGCGGCGGATCATCTGCAAAAGAAAGAAATGGTTAAACAGTTTACAAGCCCGCAGATGTGCGATATTTTTGAAAAACTCCGCAACACAGAGCCGTTTATCGATATGTACAACCGTAACCGCATTCTGCCGGAGAACCTTGATTTTGTCCGCAGGGAATTTTACGAAGACAAGGGCCTGCATCTCGAGGCGGCAAAACTAAAATTTGAATTTATGAATAAGCCACAGGCACTCATTCACAGCGACCTTCATACCGGATCGGTTTTTGTCCGGGAGGACAGCATAAAAGTTTTTGACTCGGAATTTGCTTTTTTTGGTCCGATGGGCGTGGATCCGGGGAATTTTACAGCGCATCTTTTCTTTGCCTGGGCAAACGCCGATGCCGAGCCGGAACAGACCGCCGATATTTTGGATTTTAAACAGTGGCTCCTCGATATGGTCGAAGAATTTTTCGCGTTATTCACAGCGAAATTCAAAGCGGTGTTTAACGCGAACGCGGCGGACGCATTGGCAAAGACGCCGGGTTTTTGCGAGTGGTATCTCAATAATCTCCTGGTAGAGGCTGCCGGTGTCTGCGGCCTTGAAATGGCGCGGCGTACCATCGGCCTCTCCCATATCGAGGACCTGGCCGGCATAGCGGACGAAAAGCGCCGCGCCCGCGTGGAACGCATCGTACTCAGACTCGCCAAACTCCTGATCCTCAACCGGTACCGGGTTGTCAACGGGGCGGGCTATACCTTGCTGCTTCGGCAGGCAGTCGATGATGAAAAAAAAAATAATCAGGTGCGACCATGACGGGGCGGGAGCGTATTGCCAACGCGGTGCAGTTCAAGCCAACGGACAG
>JAIRLQ010000158.1 GCA_031259345.1 Treponema sp. | reverse complement strand
ACCGACGATATCCTCCAGCAGCTTAGCGGCGACAAAAAATAAGCCGTTCGTGGCGCTAAAAGCGGTTGGCCGGGTTTCCAAAAGCCGGGCCGTCGAACCCTGGTTCGCGTTAACCGGGTTTTGGAACCGGCCCAACCCTATTGCGTCTTTTCCCTTAGTTCCTCAAGGAACGCGTCCTGAAGGCTTTTAAGCAAAGCAGGCGCTTTTCCGCCGGCGTTTTTGTTGTCGATTTTTTCCGCCCCCATGCACATAGCTGTTGTGCTTGAAGTGATAATCTCGTCGGCATCCATCATCTCTTCCAAAGTAAATGCCTTTTCTTCCACCCTTATCCCCAGGGCTTTAGCGTGGCTTATAAGATGAGCCCGCGAAATACCCGGAAGTATTAAATTATCCGGCGGCGCGGTACGGAACACCCCGTCTTTAAGGATATGCACATTGCTGTGAGAACATTCGGTTACCCTGCCGTCCCGGTGGAACACCGCTTCGTGGCAGCCCGCCTGCCGGGCCTCTTCGCTGGCCAGCACATTGGGTATAAGGTTTAGGGTTTTGATATTACAGAAGAAAAACCGTTTATCAGGAACAGTGATAAGCGAAACCTTGGCATATATATCCGGCAGTACCAGAGGCTTTATGGTAACCCACAGGTTGGGTTTAACATCCCCAGGGAAAACATGGGCCCTTGGGGCGGTCCCGCGGCTAAGCTGCCAATACACAAGCAGGTCGGGGCTGTCGAGTTTTTTTATCAAATCTTCAAGAAGCGCCGTCATATCCCCCCTGGAAAGGGGGACATCCATCTTGAGCAGCGACGCGCTCCTCCACATACGATCAATATGCTCATCCAGGGTAAAGATCTTGTAATTGAGGCATATCGCCGCCTCGTAAACCCCGTCCCCAAAAAAGCAAGCCCGGTCGTTCATGGGGACGCGCATTTCTTCCACAGGGGCGATTTCCCCGTTATAGTAACCAAGAGTTTTCATAGGGAAACATCTTAGCGCCTTCCATAAGAAAATTCAATCAAACGCGCTGCGCCCAATCCGCAAAGCCGCAGCCTATAAATTTACGCGCCGCGAGACCTTGTACCCAAAAGCCCTTTATCCTATAGTTAGAACAATAGACTCGTTGAACAATAATGTCTGATACAGTGAGGTAGGTATGGTTGAAGCTTTAAAGAAAAACCCCGCATGGAAAGGCCGGAAAGGCCCGGTGGTTCTGGTGATTATGGACGGCGTGGGTTACGGCAAATATAAAGAGGGAGACGCAGTGGCGGATTCCAAAATGTGGCACCTGGAGGCCCTCAAGGCCAAAAGCCCCCATACCAAGCTTAAAGCCCACGGAAAAGCCGTAGGCCTCCCCTCGGACGAGGATATGGGAAACAGCGAAGTTGGACACAATGCCATGGGCTGCGGCAGGGTGTTTAATCAGGGGGCGGCTCTGGTTTTCGCGTCCATAGCCAGCGGGGCCATGTTCCGGGGGCAGGCATGGAAAGAGATTGTCGAGAACGTCGTAAAACACGACAGCGCCTTACACTTTATCGGCCTTTTTTCCGACGGGAATGTTCACAGCCACATAGATCACTTAAAGGCCATGATTAAACAGGCAAAATCCGACGGCATAAAAAAAGTCCGTGTTCACGTGCTCTTTGACGGCCGGGATGTCGGTGAAACCTCCGCCCTGGAATACACCGACCCCTTTGAGGACTTTTTAAAAGAACTTAACAACGGCGGCTTTGACGCAAAAATTGCGTCAGGCGGCGGCCGTATGTGGATTACCATGGACAGGTACGGCGCAAACTGGCCCCAGGTACAGCGGGGCTGGAACGTCCATGTCCACGGCGAAGGCCGCCAGTTCGCCAGCGCCCGGGAGGCGGTTGAAACATACCGCAAAGAGATACCCGGCATTATCGACCAGGATTTAAAAGAGTTTGTCATTGCCGAAAACGGCAAGCCTGTCGGAACTATCGAAGACGGGGACTCTGTGGTCTACTTTAACTTCCGGGGCGACCGGGCGCTTGAAATAAGCGCCGCCTTTGAAGAAGACAAGTTTGACCATTTTGATCGCGGGCGCCGCCCCAAAGTGTGCTATGCCGGTATGATGGAATACGACGGCGATACCCATGTTCCCAAACGCTACCTGGTAAGCCCGCCCTCTATCGACCGTACTATGGGTGAATATTTGGCGGCTTCGGGGCTGCGCACCCTGGCGATTTCGGAAACCCAAAAGTACGGCCATGTAACATACTTTTTCAACGGCAACCGTACCGGTAAATTCGATGACAAACTAGAAACCTATGTTGAAATAAAAAGCGATGTGGTTCCTTTTGAAGAACGCCCCTGGATGAAATGCGCCGAAATTGCCGACAAGGTAATTGAAGCCCTGGACTCCGGCAAGTACGACCACATAAGGCTTAACTTCCCCAACGGCGACATGGTAGGCCACACCGGAGTATACCAGGCGGTGGTCTGCGCCATGGAAAGCATGGACCTGCAGATAGGCCGTATCGCAAAAGCCGTTGAAAAAACCGGCAGCGTTATGGTGATATGCGCGGACCACGGCAATTCCGACGACATGTACGAACATGACAAAAAAACAGGGGCGGTTTCCCGCAAGGCCGACGGCACGCCAAAAGCAAAAACCAGCCACAGCCTTAACCCTGTACCCTGCATCGTTTATGACCCGGCTTACCAGGGCGAATATCCCGCAAAAAGCGGCGAAGGGGACCTCAATGAAGGGCTGGGAATCAGCTCTATCGCGGCCACTATCATCCAGCTTTTGGGTTATATCCCCCCGGCAAATTACGATACATCGGTTTTAAAGATGTAAAGCCCGGAACGCAGGCGAAGCTGCTCTTCCAAAACATCATCCAAAGGCAGGGGGTTTCTGTGTACCGCCGCAGCGGGCCTTCCCTGGGAATCTACAACGGAAAGGCCGCCGTTACCTATGGCCTGGGCAGCTTCAAGTATAGGAAAATTGCCCGTATCAAGATAACGGACTATAAAGGGACACATGGCGCCGGCAGCGGCGTCAACAGCCCCGGAATACAGCTCCGGGAAAGAAAGGCGGCTTTCCGCGCCGCCGGAAACAGGAGAATACCAAGAGCGGTGTTCCAGATTGAGAAAATCAATATTCCGGCTAATCTTTACCGGAAACAGGTACGGAACCATTTCGGGAGAAACAAGAGAACCGCCCGCCCCGCCTTTACCGCCCGAGTACGGGGCTTTTTGAGGATCGGTCAGAAAGTAAAAATCCGCACAATCGGCAAAGGTGTTGTCTATGCGGGCCTTTAGCTTTTTATCATTCCCCGCCCGTTCCGGAAAAGCCAAAACCAGCGCCTTTTCCAAAAGCTCTTTTAAACCCGAAGGAGGATTTTCGCAGGTTTCCTTCAATACCTCCTGCCCGCCGTATAAAGAAATATCCCCGCCCCGCAGCCGCTTGAGCATGAGCGCGTCAATAATGCGCTCGAAAAAAGCGTGATGCCTGCTTTCCGCTTTATAAACGATATAGGGATGGGATTTGCGGTCTAAAATGGCGTGAGTCATAAAACCAAGCGCATAAACCCCCAGGGCGTTGATGCTCTTTTCCCGGCGCCCCGCCTCTATATCTTCCTTGCTGGGAGGGGGATCGGGAAGGCCCATGTTAAGAAGCCCCGCGGTAAAAATACCCGCCCCCCGGCGGTGGAGCAGAGAGCCGTACTCCACGCCTACGGGCCGCCTTTTTTGGCTGTGGTAAAAAAGATCCGGCCCCTGACAGCCCAGGGCAAAAGAAGCGTCGAGATCTTTTTTAATCTTTTTCAGGGCCTTGTCGGCCACTATCCCGAAACGGGGGCCTATACGCCGGTAAATCTCGTCAATTACATCTTCACCGAACAGGATATGAAGAATTTGGGAAGGCATGTACCTTTATTATGCCATATCAAAACCGGATTTACTACAACTTGCCGGCGCAGGGAGCAGGTAAGCCCGCCTATACCGGCCGCCGCTTTTGGCGGAATTTTGTTTTAAAACGGCGGCCTTGATGGTTTTGGCAGCCGTCCGGCGCCTTTTCCGGGCCTGCCCCGCAGTTTAAAAACCAGGCCCGGCAAGCATGCCCGGAGGCCCGTCAAGCATGCCCGGAGGTTTGTCAAGCATGCCCGGAGGCCCGTCAAGCATGCCCGGAGGCCCGTCAAG
>JAIRLQ010000105.1 GCA_031259345.1 Treponema sp. | reverse complement strand
TTACTCATGCGGGGGTGGATTTAGAAGAAAAAGCATAATGGGATTTTCATATTCGGAATTGAAGATTTTTTTGCTTTCTCTTTCAGAAGTATTAAATATTTTAAGTTTCAGAATATTTTCTGAATACTAATTACAATTTTGAGGAGAACTTATGATGAAAGCGTTTCGTGTTTTAAGTGCCGGTTTGGCGTTGTTGTTGGCCGTATCTACTGTGGCGGTTGCGGGCGGCCGGTCCGCCAGGGATGGAGGCGGGTCTTCTGGCGGTGTTACAACTATCCGAGTATGGACCAACCACGCCCATAACAAACAGGAGGTCGATCAACTGGTGGAGAAGTTCAACACCGGGATAGGGGCCCAGCAGGGGATCAAGGTTGAGTACACCGTCTATGGCGCCGATTGGGATACGGCCATGAACATGGCTTTGGATACCGGCCGGGAACCGGAATTATTTTTGGGCGTACCCAATATTCCCAATTTCCGCTTACAGGGGAAGCTTCTTCCCTGGAAGGAAATCCCCGGCATTGATGATGTCCTTAAAGCGCAGGAATCTTACCACATCAACGCGCTCTCCATATTTGACGGGGATGTGTATAGCGTGATGCTCTACGGGTGGACTACGGGCTTCCACTACAACAAGAGCCTCCTCCAGCGGGCGGGTTATACCGTCCCTCCCAAGACCTGGGCGGAATTCGAAGACGCCGCCATCAAGATCAGCCGGCTTGAACCGGGGAAGATCTACGGCTATGCCCTGCCCCTGGCTTGGAGTCCCTTTTTCCGGGAGTGGATCATCGAATACGCCGCGGCTTCTTCCATAGGGCATCCCTATTACAACGCCACCCAGACCAAATACCAGATTGCCGATTATACCCCCTACTTCGAGATGCTCTCCCGAATGAGGGAAGCGGGGGCCATATTCCCCGGCATGGAAGCCCTTACCGATGACCAGATGCGAGCGCATTTTGCCGATGGGAATATCGGCTTTATTGGCGGGGGCGGCTGGAACGTAGGGGTACTGTATGATCAGTTCCCCTTTAAAGGCGATCCCACCGGCTGGGATTATGCCACACTGCCCCTACAGGACCCCAATACTTCTTACAGGGTTCCCGTATCGGCTAGCGATAATTTCTATGTAAGCGCCCAACTGCGGAACGACCGGGATAAGCTGAACAAGATCGGTCATGTTGTCCGTCTTTTCTGCGGCGATGAGATGCAGTCGGTCCTCTTTACCGCCGGTAAGAATATGCCCCTGCGGGCCGATATTATCGCCAAGGCCGCCCCTGCCCAGCGGCCCCAGTGGGATTCTTATGGTAAAGCCGCTCCCGCCGTGGTGACGCTCCCGGCGATGCCCCATGATCTTCTGGCTCCCGAAGGCGCCACCATGACCGATGTGTTCTCCCAGATTCTCACCGGGCAGATTAGGACTGCGGATATCAGGAACGCCCTCACCGATCTTGACCGGCGCTATAACGCCGCCCTACAGCAGGCCTTTGACCGGGGCGCAATCAAGAAGGCTGATTATACCGATCCTACTCTCGAGTCCCGTTTTAGGACAAGATAGAGATGTTGTTTCCGGATAAATCGGCTTTGGCGAGTTAGGGTTTTAATAGGAGGGGCGGCCTAAAAAGAGGCAGCCCTCTCTTTTGTTAAAAGCGGGCTTGTTCCAAAACCCCGTTGGCGCGGGAACTTCGTCCCCGGTAAAACAAGCCTTGGGAAAGACCGCCCAAAAAGTCCGGTTTTTCCGCAAAATCTATGGAAGCTGTTCCAAACAACTGAAATTTTGGAGCAGCTTCAAGCGTCAATGAGTTTTACTGTGGAGGCAATGTGATAAGAACCAGGAAGGCCGACTTGGCGGGTGGACATCTGCAGGAATTCTTTATGATCCTCCCCATGTTTATTGGTTTTATAACGTTTACCATCTATCCCATCCTGTGGGCCCTCCGCTGGGTTTTTTATGATTATTCCGGCTTTGGGGCGCCCTATTTTGTGGGACTTGATAATTTTGCCCGGGCGATTTTCCGGGATAAAGAGTTTTGGCGCTCCCTAGTCAATACCTTTTATCTGGCTTTTATGAAGCTTCTTATTGAAATGCCCTTGGCTATTATCCTGGCTTTTTTTGTCAATAATAAGGTCAGGGGCAGTTCTTTTTTACGGATTGTTTATTTTCTCCCTACTATTTTTAGTATGGCGGTGGTAGGACTCATCTTTACGATCCTGTTCAGCGCCTACAACGGAATCGTGAACATGGTATTAGTCGCTGCGGGTTTCTTTAAGCAGAATTTCAATTTTTTTGGCAGCCGCTGGTCCGCCCTGAATCTGGTTCTCCTGGTTTCCACCTGGTCCACCTTTGGCATCAACATGATCTATTTCCTCATGGGGCTGCAGAATATTCCCAACGAACTGTACGAGTGCGCCACCCTGGACGGGGCCTCGGGCCCCCGGCAGTTTTTCTTTATCACCATTCCCCTTTTGGCGCCAGTGATGCAGATTGTTTTCATGCTCAGCGTCCTAGGAACCATGCGGATTACCGACGTAATTCTGGTTATGACCAACGGACAGCCCGGGGGCACCACGGAAGTGGCGATGACCCATATACTTAAACTCTTTTTCAGTTTCGGCGCCGGTTCCGTGCGGAGGCAGTATGGTTATGGTTCCGCCCTAGCGATTGTCATGGGGGTGATTCTGGCGGTGGTAACGATCATCTACCTAAAGAATTCCAAACGGATGAAGAATATCTATTAGGGGGAGACGCCATGAAAACCAGTCTTCAAACCAAACTCTGGTATACCGTTATTTATATCTTTTTGATCCTCATGGTGTGTATTTCCATTTTTCCGGTGTTGTATATCTTTTTATCGTCCTTTAAGACCAATCAGGAAATTATGGTAGGGGGGATAAATCTTCTCCCCAAAGAGTGGAAGCTGAGTAACTACGTCAGGGCCTGGAACTTGGCGAATTTTTCCAAGTATACTTGGAATAGTATCTATATGTGCGCCTTTATCGTGGTGGGTTCCATCATTACCGCCACCATAGAAGGGTATGTGTTTTCCCGGGGAACCAGTAAATTTACCAAATTTGTCTATTCCCTGGTGATGGCCTCCCTCTTTGTTTCCGTGGGTACCTTAAGCCTCTATCCCCAGCTCCAGGTTACCCAGCTTCTCGGCCTGGATCGCAGCCTGTGGGGGGTGATTATTATTTATGTTTTTGGTCTCAACGTTACCCAGGTCTTTCTTTCCACCAGTTTCTTTAACCAAATACCCAAGGAGATCGATGAGGCGGCGCGGATAGATGGCTGCAGCTTTTTCCGCATCTTCCGGTCGATCCTCTTTCCCCTCACCAAGCCCCTGATTGCCACCATCGGCCTTATCTCGTTCCGGGCTTCCTGGAGCGAGTATCTTATGCCCTACATTTTTACCTTGGGGGATCAGAGCAAATGGCCCCTGGTGGTGGGGGTAGTTTCTCTAAAGTCCATGGGAGGGGAGTCCGCCGTATCCTGGGACCTGATGCTGGCCGGCATCAGTATTTCCCTTATCCCTATGCTGGTGGTGTACCTGTTCTTAAACCGGTTCTTCATTACCGGCCTTACAGAGGGGGCCGTTAAGGGTTAGGACGGCATCCGGCCCCCGATTGACGCTTTTAGGCGTTAATACAATAATTTACGAAGGCTGCTGACGCGGCATTGTCTGTCCGGGAAGGAGCCCGCTTTCCGGACAGCCTGAAAACTCAGGAGTTTTCGTGAAGGCAAAAAGACTATGGACCTTAAAGCATATCAACCCTGATGAAATGATAGGTATCCTTTTCGACGATACCCACTTTGACCCAAAGGTTTCTGATTTTCAGGATTTGGTACCCCATTCCCATGAATTTTATGAACTGGAATATGTCCTGTCCGGAACGGGATTTCAAAATATCAACGGGAAAGAATATCTGATCCGTCGGGGTGATGCCGTCCTTTTTGATATCGGCGATGTTCACTATTACTATCCCATTAAAGAATTGCTCATAATAAACTGCGTGTTTTATCCTCAGTATTGGGA
>JAIRLQ010000550.1 GCA_031259345.1 Treponema sp. | reverse complement strand
CACCCGCGACCTGCGGGGGAACACCCGCGCTTTGCGGGGGCGCACCCGCGACTTCCGGGGGCGCACCCGCGACTTCCGGGGGCGCACCCGCGCCTTCCGGGGGAGCACCCGCGCCTTCCGGGGGAGCACCCGCGCTTTGCGGGGGAACCTCCGATTGTAATTGTTTGTCAGGTGAGGAATTATCTTTCTTCCTCACCTGACAGACTTAAATCTATGGTGTGTGTATATTTCTAACAAAAAAGCGGTTATTCACCAAGGCCGTACTGATCAACATCGGCCTGGGTGATTGTCCTGGCGTCAAAACCCTTTTCCTCGATGATAATTTTCTTCTGGGCGGGAGGCTTGCCGTTTTCAAGGTCCTTAATTATACGATCAACAATAGACGCCTGGAAGGGGCTGCACTGGCCGTCATAGTTCCAGTTCTTGAGAAGCAGTTCCCTAAGGGCCCATTTATTGGTGTCAAAGCCCATAATGACAACGCTTTTGCCGACGCCGTGGGTGATGCCGGCGGCGTCAAGAGCGGCGACGGCGCCCCTGGCCATATCATCGTTCTCCGCATAGATTACGTTGAACGGAGTGCCGGCGAAGTATATTGAATTGAGCTTGTTTCAAAATTCGGTTAGCTTTAGACAAACGCTTGGAAAACCCGGTTTTTCCTCTAAACCTAAGGAGGCTGGTCCAAATCTAAGGTTTTGGAATGGCCTCAATTATCTCTATTTACTAATAGGCGATTTTAACATTTTTGTCAACAACTTATAAATGCTTTTACCTGTTGAGCTTCTGCTAAAGATTCATCCGGGCAGGAACGCCGCGCCATATTTTACACCGTACCGTACACCCATATTTGTGTGTTCAGTAAACAAACTATAAATATAACATCATCGGGGCTCCAGGGCCGCGTGTTAAACATGCCGCTTCTCAAGCCCTATTGTATGCCGCCAGATAATCGAAGGAATCCTTTACCGCCCGGTTCGCAATTGCCAGATCCCCTTCCTTTTTAGGGTTCATCGTAAAATCTTCGGTATATTCTATTTCTATCGAATACGGCCCCTTATAGCCATATCTCTTAAGATAGTTCATAAATTCCAGGAGTTTTAGTTCGCCCTTTCCGGTTGCGGGAAAATTCCATTCTTTTCCCATGCCTATCTTATCCTTCAGATGGACATATTTAACATAATCCGCGCAGGTTTTAATTTCTTCTTCCGGTAATTTACCGCCGTAAAATACCACATTTCCCGTATCATAATTAACCCCTACGAGATCGGAACCGACTTTTTTCACTACATTCATCAGCGATTCGCCTGTGCCGTATTTTCCATGGACCTCCAAAACCAGCTCCAGGCCGTATTGCTTAAGATCCGGCAGCAGACTCGTTATGTTTTTAGCCAAAACATCATCGGCAAATACTTCATCCTTTCCAAAATGCGCCTCTCCGGTGGAAGAAACAATATATTTACAGCCCAATTCCCTTGCCAGTTTTATATTTTCCCGGAAATCATCCAGGCGCTGCTGATCCATCAGATTGCAATGCCCGCTGAGCGCAGTGCATGCAAGCCCCAGATCGGAAAGCTTCTTTTTTATCCGGTCAAGTTCCCCCCTGGGCATCGTTGGCATAACGTGCTCTGTCCAGTTTTTTACCGCGTTCAATTCTACAAATTTAAAACCGGCGGCGGCAATGCCTTCCAAGGCTTCATCAACACTGAATCCATGATATGAATTTGAGCTAACCACAAAAACATTTTCCATAACAATACCTCCTTAAAACAAAAAGGGCTAAACGGCGCTCACCCTTCAGCGGATTACTTTGACGATTGTGCCTGACTCCAGAGAAGCTTGCAGCGCTTCAATGATTTTGATCACATAGACAGAATCTTCGGGTGATATGGGCACAGGTTTGTCTTCCTCGACAGTTGACACGAAGGCCTCCAACTCCGCTTGAAACGCGTCAAGCGCGGTAACCTCGATCCGCTTTGCCGGCGCGTCTTTTTCAAAGAGTACCAGTTTATTGCTTGCGGCGCCCAAATTTTCAATGTTGAAACCCGCGGTAAGCTGATAATCCACCGTTGCCTTGTCTCCTGTAGCGCGAAAAGCAGCGGAAAACGGAAAGTCCCCGATCATTTCCAACGATCCTTCGGATACCGCTTTAACGCCATTCTTGAATGTCAAAGAAGACACCACATGGTTCCAGCATCCTGAAGGGCTTTTCCACCCAAGGGCATACACTTCTTCAACCTTGCCAAAAAGATAATAAAGATAATCAATATCGTGCAGATGAATGTCAAAAAGCCCTCCCCCGGAAATCGCCGGGTTCCGGTGCCATTCAGTCCAGTTGGGATGCTGGGCAAGCCTGTTGGTATACACCATGTGGAGATTGCCAACTATGCCTTTATCCAGTAATTCCTTGATTTTTGCAAACTCCGGCATCCAGCGCAGCACCTGGGCGATCATGAGCTTCACCCCCGCCTTGTCGCAGGCGTCTTTCATGCGCCGGGCGGCTTCCGATGTCAGCGCAAACGGTTTTTCGCAGATCGCGTGCTTTTTATGCTCCGCCGCAAGGATCGTATATTGTTCGTGCAGAGAAGTGGGAAGGCAGACATCCACGATATCCACCTTCTCCTCCGCCAGCATCTTCCCGGCATCCCCGTAATATACGCACCCGAATTCCCGGGCAAATTCTTTCCCGGCGTCTTCATGGGAATGAACAAGCGCGGCCAACTGCATCCTGCCGCTCTTTTTAATTGCGGCGGCATGCATTTTTCCTATATAACCACCGCCTATAATTGCAATGCTTTTCATAAAAACCCCTTATGCATAATGTTACGGAAACGGGGCCAAGCGGCAAGCTGCCTAAAACCTTCGGCATAGGCGCAGCCGCACCGCAGCCCCCTGTTTGTTTATTCAGTAAACAAGTTATAAACACAAAAGTATGGCTATGTCAAGAATTTTTTGTCGCTATGTTGTTAATAAGTGATAATTTCACCACCTGAACTAACAGTTGCAGGATCTTCTAAAATAAGGTAAGCTAAAAAGAGAGGCGGACATGGGCGTCAACAATCGGTATAAAGACAGCGTATTTTCCCTCCTGTTCAGCGAGCCGGAGACTTTAAGGGAACTCTACAACGCCCTGGAAGGAGTAACCCTGCCCCCTGAGGTGCCTATCACCATAAACACCCTGGAAGGGGTTCTTTTCATGGAACGGATAAACGACATTTCTTTTGAAGTTGGGGATAAACTGGTAATCGTCCTGGAACACCAGTCGACGGTGAATCCCAATATGCCCCTGCGGTGCCTGCTGTACCTGGCGCGGTTATACGAAAAGATGATCGACAGCAAAAACATCTACAAGAGCCGCCTAGTTCCCCTGCCGAGGCCCGAATGTTTTATCCTGTACAATGGGAAAGCGGACTATCCGGATGAAAACACGCTGCGGCTGTCGGCGGCCTTTGTTTCCGGCGAGGAGGCAGGCATAACCGGAAAACTGCCACCGGATCTGGAACTGGTGGTACAGGTTCGAAACATCAACGAGGGACATAATGAGGAGTTGGTCCGGCGGAGTGAGAAGTTAAGGGGATACCGGTTTTTTATAGCTAAGGCGCGGGAATTGGAGGGGAGCCTCAAGGACCGGGAAGCGGCGGTCGAGGCGGCGGTAAAATACTGCATAAGCGAAGGAGTATTAAAAGAATTTCTGGAACTGCATAGTTCGGAGGTAATGAATATGTTATTCACGGAATGGAACTGGGACGATGCGCTGGCGGTGAGGTACGAGGAAGGCCGGGAGGAAGGCCGGGAAAAAGGCCGGGAGGAAGGCCGGGAAAAAGGGGTAGAAGAAACGGCGAGGAAGGCCCTGTATGAAGGAGCCTCCATTGAATTTATCCAAAAAATCACCGGTCTCGATAGCGAAACCATCAACAGGTTGGGGAATGTTGAAGGCGCTTAATCTGTTATTCATCGAATAAGCGCGTGGTATTTGCGTAATGTAATGAGTAAATACATTAGGGACACGCGAAAAGCGCCATGTTTTTCAGCGTGTCCTTATACATAAAGGAGCCGGTCCATTACCTTCTTCGCAAAGTCCACCATCCAGTCTATATCAAGAATATCCGGTCCTGCTTCCCGCAGCAATTCCATGATAGGGGTGATATTGCCGCAGATATGAAGCTTAACCCCGGCGCCCAAACTATGGATATACTCGACAATCTTTTTGTCCCAGGGAAGACCGTAAAGGGCGTATAAATCGGGCCCCACAAGGGAAGCCGCGGCGTCTCCTTTTGTTTGTTTAATGAACTAATTAATGTAAACATATACACGCTAATTCCAGACATAAATATCATTTTCGGTTTCACCGCTTATTTTAAAAAACTTATCCAGGTAATACCTAAAAAGGCCAAAGGTTTCGGCGTTTTTAGCACAGCCGGTAAAGCGGATGGGAATATTTTGGACAAACTTTTCACTGCTTGTTTCCGGAATCTCTACTTTTTTAATAATCATTTTTAAAAAAGTGTCCCCCAAATCCTCTATGCCTCCGCCAATAACAATCTCGCGGGGATTAAACATGCAAATAACATTGCTTATGCAAAAGGCAATCTTTTCGGCAATCCGTTCGGCAGTCCGGATGGTTGCGTGATCGTTTTTCTCCATGGCTTCTTTTATGCGGCTGTAATTTATATTCGCGGTAAGCCCGCCGCACAGTATATGAAGGGCGCATGCCCGGTTTAGTTTTATCAGATGTCCAAATTGCGCCAATAATCCCGGCTTGCTGACCAGGCCTTCGACGCAGCCCCGTTTCCCGCAGGAACAAAGTTTTCCGCCCGGCTCTATAGTCATGTGTCCTATTTCGCCTGTAAAAATTCTGCCGTTAAGAAGAATCCCCGCGGCAACACCTTCGTCGATGTTAAAATAAATCATCTCGTCAACATTGCCGTTATGAACACATTTATATTCCGCGTAGGCTATTGCCGAAGTCTGGTTTCCCGCCAAAAGCGGAATGTCCGGAAACATTGATTTAAGTTCCGCCGGAATGTCGCACGTTTTTGGCACTTTTAAAGCCGAAAGGTTGATTGTTTTTTTGATACTGTCAATTCTCGCCGGCATGCAAGCGCAGACAGCCAGAATTTTCTTTTTATCCAGCTTCGGAAAATGGGACGTTATACTCGCGTAAATCTTCTTTCCGCAGCCCTTATTGTACACAAGGGCCTCTCTAAAGCTGCCAATTTCGTTCCCTTTTAAATCGTAAAGGGCGCATATATAAATGTCTCTTTTAAGCGAGAGGGATATAAGCTCGAACCTGGTTTTATTAATTTCCAGCATTATTGGCTTGCGCCCGGCAGATGAAGAATTCCCATGCCCCAATAGATTGACAAGCCCTTTCGTTGCCAATTCATCAACCAGCATGGATACTGTAGCCCGGGTTAGCCCCGTCCTTTTTGAAATCTCAATCCGGGATATGCCTTCATGTTCCAGAATTAAATCGAAGACTTGTTTTAAATTGCTTTCTTTTACCACGCTTTGGTGGCTGTACTGCCTGCCGTCAATCTCCGCCGCCGGAAACTTCATGATATGTTCCCTTTGCCTTTTATTTGAGGCTGTTTCAAAACTTCAGTTTTAAAACAGCCTTATTTGTTTAGTCTCTTGACTAATATACATCACAACATGGCTTTGTCAAGGCCGGGGCGTCAGTTGGACGCCAAAAGAGACCGGCGGTGTCCTTGAAAATATTAGGGACGCGAAGCAGACCGCTTCCGTATGGGGGAATACCCGGACAAAACCGGCAGGTAAAAGCAAACTTGCCCAAGAGCGGGTTTTATGATATAAGTAAAAACATGATAGAAGGACGCAGCCTGATTGAGCCGCTTAATTTTACGGTAGAGGAGATGGAAGCCCTTTTTAGCCTGGCGGAAAAAATAGAAAAAGAAAGCACGCGCTGGAACGAATGCTGCCGGGGCCGCCTTTTGGCGACTTTGTTTTTCGAGCCAAGCACAAGGACACGGCTTTCTTTTGAGGCCGCCATGCTGCGCCTTGGCGGAAGCTGCCTGGGCTTTGCCGAGCCCGGCTCTTCATCGGCGGCCAAAGGCGAGTGCCTGGCCGACACGGTGCGTACCGTGGCCTGCTATGCCGATGTCATCGTTATGCGGAACCCGAAAGAGGGCGCCGCGCTTGTGGCTTCCCGCTATGCCGATGTTCCGGTAATAAATGCCGGCGACGGCGGCCATCACCATCCTACCCAAACCCTGACGGATCTCCTTACCATCAAGCGCTTAAGGGGCGCTATCGGGGGGCTTACGGTTGGTTTTTGCGGCGACCTGAAATTTGGCCGCACCGTTCATTCCCTGGTTAAAGCCCTTGCGCGTTATTCGGGAATCAACATGGTCTTTATTTCGCCTTTGGAGCTTTCAATTCCAGGTTATCTTAAAACGGGCATACTTGCGGAACGCAAAATTTCCTGGGAAGAAACCGACAGCCTGGACAAAATGATAGGCAGCCTTGATATTCTTTACATGACAAGGGTGCAGCGGGAGCGCTTTTTTAACGAAGAAGATTATATACGCCTAAAAGACAGTTACATACTTACCTGCGAAAAAATGGAAAGCGCCAAAAAAGACATGATGGTGCTGCATCCCCTTCCCAGGGTAAACGAAATTGACCTTGAGGTGGATAAAGACCCCAGGGCGGCGTACTTTAAACAGGCAAAATACGGAATGTATGTACGCATGGCCCTTCTTGCCTCCATTTTAGGAGTCTCCAATGCTTAATATCGATAAAATAAAAAACGGCCTTGTAATAGATCATATAAAAGCCGGTGAGGGAATCCACATTTTTAACTGGCTGGGTTTAAGCAAGGCGGGTTACACTGTCGCTTTTGTGGTAAACGCGAGTTCCCGGCACATGGGAAGAAAAGACATTATCAAAATTGACAATACCATTACGATAAACTTTGATGTCCTGGGTCTTATCGATCCGAACATTACGGTAAATGTCATCGAAAACGAAATCATTACCGAAAAAATCAAACTGAAACTGCCCGAAAAGGTTACGGATGTGATTATCTGCAAAAATCCCCGCTGCATTACCAGCACCGAAAAATACATTCCCCATATTTTTCACCTGGTAAATCCGGAACTTCACAGCTACTGCTGCGAGTACTGCGACGAGATCCAAAAGGGCGCTTCGGCTTACGGGTTTGCCGTTCTTCCCAAATGAGAAACATGCTTTCGGGATTACCGGTTTTTCTCTTGTTTTTTGCCGTGTTAAATCTTTATGCGGGGTTTCACGGTTTTTTGTTTGTCCGGGCAATAAAGGAAAAAACCGCCCTTAACTTCCCCCTTTGGCTTTACTTTCCCCTGTTCCTGCTTGCCGCTGTTTTATACGGCTATATAAAAACAGGCGGAACAATCAGGGGCATGTTCGGCCTTGCGGACGCATACTGGGGCCTTGCGATATTTTTTCCCTTTTTGGTCATTATCGATTTTATTACAATTATAATAAAAATTATAAAATTGTTCAATCAAAAATTGCCTTCTTTTTTTTCCGGACCCGGCTTTTCCGTTACCCTTCATCTGGGGGTAATAATACTGGCCGGTATCGTCATTTTTTACGGCCTTTTTAACGCCCGCCATGCCCGGATTACGGAATATGAAATTGCCATAGAAAAAAAACTGCCCAAAAAAGAAGTGTCCGTTATTCTGGTTTCCGATATTCACATCGGGGCCATGGTTCACAAAAAACTCCTTGGGCGGATGGCGGATAAAATAAATTCCCTTAAAGGGGATATTATTTTAATTGCCGGGGATATTATAGACCGGGACATGAAAGTCTTTGACAACGAAAAGCTGGGCGAAGAATTTAGCCGCCTTAAAGCGCCCTACGGAGTGTGGGCGGTTCCGGGTAATCACGAATATTTTGGCGGCGATCTTGAAAGGCTTGGCGAAGCCCTAAAAGCTTCAGGCATTACCCTTTTGGAGGACGAAAGCGCCCTTGCGGGCGGGGCGTTTAACATAATAGGAAGGAGTGACCTGTCGGTAAGCCGCCGGGGCATAACGCGCAAAACGCTTGGTGAATTGACAGGCGCCCTGGACACCGGTATCCCCGTCATTGTTTTGGATCACCAGCCCCGGGAACTTGGCGAAGCGGAAAGCGCGGGGGTGGATATTCAGCTTTCGGGACACACCCACCACGGCCAGATTTGGCCCGGCCCCATTATTACAGGGCGCATGTACGAAAATGATTACGGCCTTATCTACAAGGGGAAAACCGCAATCATCGTTACTTCGGGTTTTGGAACCTGGGGGCCTCCGCTTCGTATTGGTACTATTGCCGAAATCGTGCGCATTACGCTGCGGGAACAATGATGACGGTTTTAAAAAATTTTCGCATTGTAGACAAAAATACCGATATTCCGGGCGCGCTTATTATCGAAAACGGGATTATCAGGGAAATAATTTCATACAGGGATAGTTCCGCCAATCACCACGTAAACCCCTTTATAGACAAGGCCGATGTAGTCATCAACGGGCTGGAGCTCCCTTTTGGCGGCGGGGGGCCGGAGGGGCAGATGCCTGTCCTTATGCCGGCCTTCGTGGATCTTCACGCCCATTTTAGGGATCCCGGCTTTCCCGAAAAGGAAGTATTGGAATCCGCTTCGCTTGCGGCTGCGGCAGGAGGTTATGGCACGCTTGTCTGCATGGCAAACACAAAGCCCGTGGTGGACAGCGTGGAAAAAATGGCGGCTTTAAAACGCCGTTCCTGTGCGCTGGACTTAATTGATTTATATCCTGTTATGTCCCTTACCAAAAACATGGAAGGAAAGGAGCTTTCGGATCTTGCCGGGCTGCCCGCAAAAAATGAAAGCGCCTATAAGGGCCCGCTTATGCTTTCCGAAGACGGCAGGGATATTGCCCAGGATGATATTTTTTTAAAGGCAATGAAAGAAGCCCGCCGCATAGGCATCCCCGTTTCCTGCCACTGCGATGCGGGCGGAAAGGAAGCGGAAAAAGCCAAACAGGCAGGGGAAAGCCGGAGCGTGTGGAGCCGGATCGAGGAAAATATCGCCACAGAGCGGGCTATCGCTTTGGGCAAAGAGGCGCGGTGCCATATCCACATTGCCCATGTTTCTACAAAAGAAGCTGCCGCTATAGTCCGCGGCGCAAAGGCGGCAATGGCCAATCCTCACAAGCTGTTGACTTGTGAAGCCACCCCTCACCACATTGCCCTTACCGGGGCGTGCTCGCATGAATTGGGAGATGAATCTTACGGCAGGGTGAATCCGCCCCTGCGCGGCGAAGAAGACAGGCAGGCGCTGATAGCGGCTCTTCTTGATGGGACTATAGACGCAATCGCCACGGATCATGCCCCCCATACCGAAGAGGACAAAGCCAAAGGAGCGCCGGGCTTTTCCGGGCTTGAAACGTCATTTGCGGCATGCAATACCGTTCTGGTAAAAAGCGGCCTTGTGGATATACGCCGCCTTTCCGCCCTTATGAGCGCGAACCCCGCCCGCATACTGGGGCTGGACAGCTCCGGCCGGGGCGGCCGGGGTTTGATTTTGCCGGGCTTCCGCGCGGATCTGGTTATTTTGGACATAGATAAAAAATGGAAAGTAGACCCCGGGGCGTTTAAATCCCGGGGGAAAAACTCGGCTTTTGCCGGAATGGATCTATGGGGTAAAATAGTAATGACACTCCGGGGCGGCAGAATAGTTTTTTTTATGCAATTTCCGCCGGGATAGCCGGGGGCTTCAGAGTTTTTGACGGAAATATTACGAACCGTTTGTTTTTCGATGAGGCGTCGCGTACACTGCCGCGGCCGTTAAGGACGTGGCAGTGCCCGTTGCTACGAGGCGTAAATTCCACCCTGTTGGACTGAGTTTCCGTCCGCGCCTACACCCCCTCAGGCACTTTCACCGCCATAATTCTCCAGTGGCTGAATTTTTCCCCGTCCGCGGTGAACCGGCCGTCGCCTATGGCGTGGAACAGACGCTTTTCCCCGCGTTTTTCGTCCACCCAGGCCGCCACGGCGTCCAGAACAAAGATGCCGTGTTTTTTGATATAGTCCACCACCCGGCATTCGATGTTGGCGTAACATTCCTTGATAAGGGGCGCGTTGACCAATTCCCCCTTGAGGGGCGTCATCTATGACGAAAAACACCATTGCGACAAACATGCGCCATTTTCGGCATATTTTCAAGGAAACGCATGGGCGCTAAACAAGCTCACTGTCCTGTTTTTTATACTAAGAATAACTGATACAATTTTTCCATGGCAAAAGTTTACGGTGCAACGCCCTGGGGGGCATGGTTCATTGATGTGCTGGACAGTTACGGAATAGGCGCCCGCCTTGACCGGGGCAGATCCTATGCCAATACCGGCAAAGTGCTTTCCCTGGATTTTAAGAACGGCAGGGCTGTCGCCAGGGTACGGGGCAATTACAAACCCTTTTATATAGTCGAAATACAATTTCCGGCTCTTAAAGAATCTGCGAAAATTTTCCGTTCAATTGAAGACGATCCTGCCCTCCTGGCCCGCATTGCCGCCGGGGAGCTGCCGGAAGAATTTCTTGTCAAACTGAAAAGCGCCGGCATTAATCTCATCCCCAATAGCTGGAGCAGCATGAAGCGTTCCTGTACCTGTCCCGACTGGGGAGACCCCTGCAAACACATGGCGGCGCTCTACTACATAATCGCCGCCGAAATAGACGCCGATCCCCGGCTGCTTTTCCGGCTCCGTGGCGTGGATCTGGAAAAACGTTTTGGCCCTTCCCTGTCTCTCAGCCTGCCGGCGCCTTTTACAATTGACGCGGCTGTCCCGGGGCCTGTTGACAAGGCTTTGGAAGAACCGCCTCGCCTGGACGAGATACCTCACTGCGCCGAACTCATAAGTTCCCTGCTGCCTGCACATCCGATTTTTTCCGGCCGCGATTTTGCCTTCACTATGGCCGAGTTCTATCACCACGGGACGCGCCTGGGTCTTTTGCATGAGCCGGCCGGTGGTGAAGGCGATAACATTGCCGAATACAAAGAGCGCCGTTTTTCCCGTTCGTCCTGGCGCCTCATCTGTCCCGAACCCGGACCGGGGGCCGAAATTTTTCTTGAGGAGATCGATGTACTGGGCGAAAAGCGGGAACATTTCGTCTTTGACGCCTATGAAGATTTTATCAAATTTTCCGAATCCTGCGGAACAGCGTCATATATATTTCTCCTGTACCTTTTTCGTTTCCTTAACATGGTTGTCAGATCCTGCGCCTTCATCCCCTATGTGTTTCTTAAAAAAGGGATCCTGAAAATTGTCTGGAAACCCTACGAAGCCCTGCCCCAGATTTCCCGGGCCCTGGATGGTATAGCCGCCCTGGAATGCGGTCTTTTGGCCCTCAAGAACAGAAAAAAAAGTTTTGTCTCAGGGCGCAGTGTGACGGATCTTGTTTCATCGGCCTTTTTAAACGAGTGGGTAAAGCGGACGTGTTTTCAATATAAACCGGAGGCAGGCTCAAAAGAACATAAAGCCCTTTTGGATTTGTTTTTCCATAAAAAAGAAATAGATGTTTCCTCGCCGGTTACGCGGAGCCTTCCCGTTTCCGTTGACCGCTGGCTTTCGGTGCTGCACATAGGTTTTACCCCTGACGGCAGCGAGGGGGGCAAGGGTCCTTCCTGGGAATATCGTTTTATTGTCAAGGCCGCCGGAAGGGCGGGGAAGAAAAAAACCGGCAGCCCGGACGCACGGGGAATACCAGAGGCGGATGATCAGACCTTTTGTCTTTCTCTGGATCTGCTTTTTGAGACAGAGACGGGAACCGCCAGAAAAGCCCTGTCAAAAGCGGTAAAAACAGGCCTCTCAAAGGATCATCCTATAGATACGCAGTCTATACTCAGGGCGCCTACGGCCCTTTCAAATTACCTGCCGGAAATTCGTGTTCTTATGACCAGTCCCAAGGTAGAGCTTTTGGAAAAGCGCCTGGCCTTTTTCCTTGAGTCCGCGGCCCCCCTCTTAAAACGTCTGGGCATAGGCGTGGAACTCCCCAAGGCCCTGAGCAAAGAACTCAAACCCCGGCTTGTTCTCAAAACCGCCGCCAAGGGTACAGGCTCTCTGGTTTCGTACCTGGGCCTGGATTCCCTTCTGGAATGGAAATGGCAGGTGGCCATAGGCGACAAGCTTATGAGTATCGAGGAATTTGAAAAGCTCTTAAAAGAGAAGCGCGATCTGGTGCGCTTAAAAGACAGTTTTGTCCGGCTGGACGCGGAAGAATTAGCGAAGCTTCTCAAACAGGCAAAGGGCCCCAAGCCGGGAGTGAACGATTTTCTCAAGGCCCATTTTGCCGGGGATAGTGTTGTTTCTTTTGACGCCGAACAAATCATCAGGAAGCTGTTTGAGGAACACAGTTTTGCCCCGCCCCGCATGCTTAAAGCCGATCTGCGTCCATATCAGAAACGGGGCTATAATTGGGTTTGTTCCCTCCTTTTGGCGGGTTTCGGCTGTGTTTTGGCCGATGACATGGGGCTGGGCAAAACCATACAATCCATTGCCGTCATACTCAGGCTGAAAGCCGAAGGCCTCCTGGGCAGGGGCTGTCTTGTGGTAGCCCCCGCAGCCCTGCTGGAAAACTGGGAAAAGGAACTCTCCCGTTTTGCCCCTTCCCTAAAAGTATCCCGCTACCACGGTACGGGCCGCCGTCTTGTTGCAGGTTTCGATGTATTTCTCACTACCTATCAAACGGCGGTGAGGGATGCCGTCAAGCTGGAAAAGAGGGCCTTCTCCCTCTTGGTAGTGGACGAAGCCCACCTGATGAAAAACTCAAGCGCGGCCATGTCCAGGACGGTAAAAACCCTGCGTTCTCAATACAGGGTAGCCCTTTCGGGGACCCCGGTCGAAAACCGCCTTGAAGACCTCCGCTCCCTTTTTGACTTTATACTACCCGGCTATCTGGGGGGCCCAACCGAATTCAGAAGCGAATTCCGCTATCCCATTGAAGTTCTGCGCAACGGCGAAAAGGCCGAAGCCCTGCGGAAAATCACCGCCCCCTTTCTGCTCAGGCGGCTCAAAACCGACAGGAGCATCATCAAAGATCTGCCTGAAAAAATTATCGCCAACGAGTATGCGGTTCTGGAAAAGGAACAGGCTGCCCTCTATGAAAGCATCGTGTCCGAAAGCATAAAACAATCGGCTGTTGTCAACGAGCCCGTCCTCCGTTCGGCCCTCATACTCAAGCTCCTGACGGCTCTCAAGCAGATCTGCGATCACCCCAGGGTTTTTGACAAACAAAGCCCGGCGGTCTCGAGCCTCTCGGGCAAAGCCCAGCTTCTTATAACCCTGGTAGAAGGGCTGCTCCGGGGCGGTGAAAAGGCTCTTATTTTTAGCCAGTACGTGGAAACTTTGGACTGCCTTTCCCGTATCATCTCCGCTGAACTGGGAGAAAAGGCTCTGGTCTATCACGGCGGCATGGACCAGAAAGAGCGGGGCGCCGTGATAGAACGTTTTCAGACAGATCCCTCCGCCCGGCTTCTCCTGGTCAGCCTCAAGGCCGGCGGTCTGGGCCTCAACCTCACCGCGGCCAGCAGGGTCATACACTATGACCTCTGGTACAACCCCGCCGTGGAAAGCCAGGCAACGGACCGGGCTTTCCGCATCGGCCAAAAACGCAATGTCTTTGTCTATCGCCTTATCACCAAAAATACCTTTGAAGAAAAAATCGACGCCATGCTTTCCGGCAAACGGGAACTGGCGGACATGACCGTTTCGTCAGGGGAAAGCTGGCTGGCCCGCATGAGCCATGAAGAACTCAGGGAACTGTTTAACCGTTGAGGGTTTTCCGCCGGGCCTTGGGGCTGTCCGAAAAGTAAGTTTTCAAACTTTTTGAAAAGCTTATTCGGACAGCCCCCTAATACACATATCCATTTAAAGCTGCCCTAATTCGGCGCCGTAAGCTTCCAGCCTTAGGGCCTGGGCTGCTTTAAGATGCCCGGCATAGCGCACTGTCATTCTTCCCGCGGAACATTTAAGCCCCGCTTCTATGGTGTCCAAATTCGCGCTGTCAATAATTATTCTTGTGTTTGCAAGCTCAGCGTAACAATTTGAAAGGAAAATAAAATTTCGCAGGGTTTCCGCAGGGTTCGGGGCTTTGTCAGGCCCAATGCGAATGTTCGCTGCGCCATTTGCCGCCATTTCCCGGGCGATTTCAACCGCTTCGTCATAATTGCCTTTATCAATCGCGTTTTGAAATGTCAGGACAGGAGAAATCCTGGGTCTGTAATTCCGCGCCCGTTCGGCAATGGCGAAAATGTGATCCGGCGTAGAACCGCAGCAGCCCCCGGCAATGTTCACCAGGCCTTCTTTCATCCATTCTTCCATTAAAGATGCCATTAGTTCCGG
>JAIRLQ010000544.1 GCA_031259345.1 Treponema sp. | reverse complement strand
CCTGGGAATCTGGTTCATATTCCTGGGAATATAACTCATATTCCTGGGAATATAACTCATATTCCTGGGAATATAACTCATATTCCTGGGAATATGGCTCATATTCCTGGGAATGTAATTCATATTCCTGGGGCCTTAAAATCCGGTTTGGGGGGGCGGGCTTAGGAGCCGAGGAGGGTTTCTTTAATTCAAAGTAACTGCTGTTGCCCTGCATACCGGGCTGGACTTATCCATCTTTTAGGTATTATTATTAAGTTATGGATAAACGCGGCTTATCCGCCTTTTTATTAGGCGTTCTTATTTTACAGGGTTCCGTTTCGGCCCAGGAAGCGGCGCTGTTTGTCCCCTTTGTTTCACGGCTTGATTACGAAATTAAAAACAACCTGCTCCGGTTAAGCTGGATAGATTCGCCCGATGTTAAGGGGCCGGTTTCTATTTACCGTTCCCCTGTTCCTTTTGGGGAGGATACAAACCTGGCCGCTTTGGTGAAGCTTGCGGAAGTTCCCTACGGCGCCCAGTCTTATGTGGACGAAGCGGAATCGCCGGGGACGTGGTACTACTTTGTCGCCGCAAGCGATGTTTCCGGCAGGGTTTATGACCTGCCTATAGCCATGAATAACAATATCAGCGTCAGCTTTGCTGTGTCCGCCTTAAACCCCGGAGCCGGCCAAAACGGGGCGGCGGAAAGCCGGGCGGCGCCAGATCCCGAAAATCTGGTTAAACGCCTTGAGGCAACGCTGGCGGGCGACGGCGTTATCATCAGCTTTACCGCCCCCCCGGCAGGGGAAAGGCTGGTCCTTTACCGCAGCGTAGAGGCCCTGAACAAAAACAGGGACCTTTTGGGGGCGGTAATCGTACAGCCCGATATTACTTCCCCCTTTACGGATTATCCTGTTCCGGGCATACCCTATTACTATGCGGTGATAAGCGAAGAGGATCTGGTCAATGGGGCCGTGAACATTTTACCCGGACGGAACGCTACAACAACGGCTGTCGAAGTTCCGGTAAACCAAAGCCGGGTAGGTCTTTTGGGAGCAGGCAGGGATATACGCGGAATGCCCCTGCCGGTGTTTTCCCCCACGGCGGCGGTTCCGGGAATGAATACTTTTACCGAAATACCCGCCCGGCAGGAGCTCAGCCCGGAAGCGGAAAAGGCTCTGGAAAATCTTTATGCCGCCGAAAACAAAACGCCGGCTGCCCAAAAAAGCCCTTTTATTTTTCCCGGGGATCTTGAGGAAACTGGCGGCGGCGAGGAATATGCCCTTCACCATATCATACAAAAGTATTTTTCCCCCGGGGATTGGGAAAATTGCCGCAATGAACTGATACAGTTTCTTTCACTGCCCCGGGGCAGGGCTTCGGAAATAAAGGCGCGGTTTTATCTGGGCCAGTGTTATTATTTTTTGGGTGAAGAGCGGAAAGGCCTTTTTGAATTTCTTGAGGTTAAACCGGATTATCCCGCCGAAGCGGGCGCGTGGATAGACGCTTCCCTAAAAAAATTAACCGGAAACGATTAAGGGGCTGTCCGTCCGTTCCACAGCACGGGCAGCGGCGGACAGGCTCGAATTATACCCTGCGATTTTTGCCGCAGGTTTTTTTACCGCAGTGTCCGCAGCAGGGTCCGCAGTTCGGGGTCCGCGCTGCGGATATTTTCGGCCGGCGCCGCTTCCGTTTCTTCTTCCTCTTTTGGTAAAACAAACACATCATCCCCGACGCTGATTAAATCAAAAAAGCCCCGGCGTTCCAGATTTCCCACGGAGACTTCTTCGTCCGCTTTGGTAACGGTTAATGTGCCTACTATGTCTTCCTGGGTATAGGTTACGCCTATGCCTTCGTTAAGGACAACGATGCCGTTTTTACGGACGATTTCAAAGACATCCCCGTCGGCCACTCCGTCGGCCCTGCCCTTGTCGATAAGCCCCTGGCCCTGATTGCGGCGGATAAGGGAGCCCCGGAAGGGCAGGGCTTTTGTAAGCTGGTCTACAATACCCCGGCTGGCATAACGGAGCCTGTCCCCGCCGGTCCGGTACGCGTTAAAAACTCCGGCCTGGGCGCCGGTTCGGGCTACAAAAAGTTCCCCCTTAACGGAAAGATCCCGTTCGTTTTCGGAAACCGAAACAATCAAAAAATAATCGGCCCCCCCTTCCCTCGCCTGCCTGTAGGCCTGGGAAAAAGAAGCCTGGCGAAGCTCCGTTTCCATGGGGGAGATGTTCCGCTCATGTACCAAAATATCTTTTATATAAGAGGCCGCCGCGGTTCCGGCGTCGGCATGGTAAAAAGCCGACTGGTTGGCTACCGAAAAAACCGCTACCTTCCAGTGGGGCCCGGAAACCTCAACGGGTTCCACATTCCAGCGGCGGAAAAGGGCGTTGGAAAGAAGGGAACTGTAGGATTCAACGGCATCATTCAAAGATGTGTCCCCCAGGCCCAGATCCTGCATAAATTTTAATTCTTCAAGGAAACGCGCCGGATAGCCCTGAATCCGCAAAAGATCCGCATATTCCCTGCGATCTTTCGCATAGGGGTCCAGGCGTAAGCCCCGGCGGTATTCAAAAAGAGCCTGATCCATAAGGCTGCGTGCCCTAAAATCTTTTGCCCGGGTAAAATGCCAGGATGCCCACCGGCTCCGCCGGGGATCTTCCAGCCGGGCGCCGGAAATTAGAAGTTCCTCCAGGGTTGAACGGATAAACTCGTCATCCGGGGCTACGGAAGCGGCATTGCCAAGCACGGTTATGGCTTCTTCTGTTTTGCCAAGGCGGACAAGGGAAATACCTTTTAAATACCAGGCCAGCCCGTCGTCCCTATTCTGTGCGATAAGAGCGTCCGCAAGGCGCGCCGCTTCTTCAAACTGCCCCGCCCTGTAGCGAAGGGATGCCAAAAGGGATTGGGCGCTTAAAAAATTCGGCCTGTAGTACAATGCCTCTTCCGCATAATTGATGGCGTCATTAATCCGGTTCGACCTGGCGGCCAGGTAAGACGCATAATAATAAACCCGGTAATCGTCCGGGTGTTCAAGGAGCGCCCTTTCAATGTAGAAATTTGCGGCTTCGGCGTCATTTAGGGAACCCAATGTCAAAGCCAGGGAAACAAGGAGGCGCCTGTCATCGGGGAAACGCCGGGAAGCATTGCGGAAACGGGTTACCGCGTCGCCGGCAAGGCCCCGGGCTATGTCCAATTCCGCCTGGACAAACAGGGCTTCTTTATTATAGGGCTCTTTGTTGAGCACTTCGGCTATGATTTTAGACGCTTCATCCAGGCGGCCCAAAGCTACCAGAACAGAGGCTTCCAGGTTCGCAAGGCTTTGGCTGGCCCGGGCCAAAACCCTGGCTTTGCGAACCCAGACCAGGGCCTCGTCAAATTCACCAAGGCTGTAATAACATTCCGCAAGAGAGGCTGTCCCTTCGGCGTGGGCAGGGTTAAGGCGGACACATTCAAGAAATGATTCGGCTGCGCTGTACCAGTCTTCGGTCCTTATGGCTTCCATTCCCCGGTTATACCAATACCCGGGATTATTATTCTGCTGGGCATAAAGCGGAACAATAATAAAAACACAAAACGCGCAAAGCGCGCAAAAAAATCTTCCCCTCCTCTCCATCGCAGCCCCCCCGCTTTTCATTTCTCATTGCTCTTTCTTTAAAACGATTTTTACCGAATTGATCTTATGGCCTTCCATTTCCTGTATAATAAATTCGTGGCCTTCCCAAACGGCTTTTTCATATTGAACAGGAATCTTTCCCAAAAGATCAAATACAAAGCCGCCAAGGGTGTCAAAATCTTCGCCGGGAAATTCAACGCCTATCGTTTCCGAAAGATCTTCCAGATTAACCCGGGCGTCGCAAAGCCAGGAGCCTCCGCCCAAATCCAGTATGTCTTCCTTTTCGTTATCAAATTCATCCTGAATATCCCCGATTATTTCTTCAAGAATATCCTCCATGCAGACTATTCCCGATACACCTCCGTATTCGTCAACCACCAGGGCAATATGCACTTTGCGCCTTCGGAATTCCCTAAGAAGATCGTCTATGCGTTTTGACTCGGGAACAAAAAAAGGCTTTCTTAAAAGATTCCGGATTTCAAAATCACCGGCGCCTACAAGGTTTTTAAGAATATCCTTTACATAGAGAATACCCACAACATTGTCGATGGTTTCGACATAAACCGGAAACCGGGAATGGCCGCTTTCTATAATCCGCGAAAGCAATTCTTCCCGGGAAGCATCCTGGGGCAGAAAGACCGCATCGATCCTCGGCACCATTACTTCTTTAACCGTAGTTTCTGAAAGTTCCACAATGCCCTGGATCATCTCCTGCTGTTCCGGTTCCAGAGATTCAAAAGTTTTGCGATCTATGTCGCTTTTCTTAAAAAAATTTTTCCCAAAAGAAGCCGCGCTCATAGAATGTGTTCTCCGGCAAGAGAAATCAAAATATTTTCCTGCAGAACAAGCATAGGTTCCTCCTTGTCATTGGTTTTATGATCCAAACCGTCCAGATGTAAAATTCCGTGGATAAAAAGCCGGCGCAATTCTTCGTCTTCCGGGGTCTTAAAAAATTTTGAATTTTCTTTTAAGGCTTCAAGGGAAATAACAATATCTCCGGCAAGGCATTGTTCTTCACCGTCCTTCCCGGGGACAACGCCGCCCAGGGGAAACGAAAGTATGTCCGTTGCTTCGTCTTTATTGCGGTAACGGGCGTTTAAATCCCTTATAAAAACATTGCCGCAAAACACAACAGACAGTTCCCAATTGTTTTTACCCCGCATTTTAAGCACTTTAAGTATAAAACTCCTTGCCTTTGCCTTCCATTCCGGCATGGGAAGCTCCCGAACGGCGAATTGCACACGGTTCATTTTTCTTCCTTGGGATACTCAATGCGGGAATGATAATAACCGACCAGTACCCGGACAAAGGCGTTCTTTATGGTTTCAAGGTCCCTAAAGGTTAGTTCCGCCCGGGAAAGCTGCCCAAACTCAACCTTGGCATTAAACAATTCCTGAATGAATTTTTCGAGCCGTGCTACTGTGGGCTTATCCAAAGTGCGTACTGCCGCTTCGGTAGTATCCGCAAGCATCACTACGGCACTTTCCCTCGAACGGGGCGGCGTTCCGGGATAAGAAAAATCTTCCGTGTTTACCTGGCCTTCCTGTTTTTTTGCCTTGTTATAAAACCAGGTAATTACCGAATTGCCGTGATGCTCTACAATAATATCCATTACTTCCCGGGGAAGTCCCAGGACGCGGGCTTTTTCCAGCCCTAATTTAACGTGGCTGCGAATTACAGTTGCGGAAAGCCGGGGGGCAATGTCGTCGTGCTTATTATGGTCGGTTTGATTTTCCACAAAATAATCGGGGTTTTCCATTTTGCCCAAATCGTGATAGTAAGCCCCCACCCGCGCAAGAAGGGCATTGGCGCCAATATCCTGGCATGCAGCTTCCGCAAGATTAGCCACCATAATGGAATGGCTGTAAGTCCCCGGGGCGGATGTAAAAAGGCGCCTTAAAATAGGGGCGTTAAGATCCGCAAGCTCCTGCAGCCTGAACGCGGTGGCCGCGTTAAGGGCATGCTCCAGAGGCGGAAGAAACCCCAGGACAAGCATGCCCGAACCCAGGCCGTTAAAGGCCGACCAAAAAAGCAAAGGAGGATAAGTCCCTGCCGGAAGACGCCGGCTTAAAAGAACAGCGGTCATTGCTACACAGTTGGCCGCGGCCACAATAAGACCGGCCTTGATAAGATCCATCCGTTTTTGGGCGCCCTTAAGGGTAAACGACGCAACCACGCCGGACACCAGGGCAAAAAGATAAGAAGGCATGTCATACGCCCCAGAGATCAGAGACTCTAAAGGCAAAGCCAGGGCCAGGAACAGGGCAAGACGGAAACTTATCAATATGGAAGGCAGCATTATTATAAGGGCTGTAGGAACCAGCAAAGAAATAACTACAAAGTCTGAGCCAAAAGAAAAATTCTTGAGCAGTATTGTACCTGCTATGTAAATCCCCGACAGGGCGCATACAAGATATATTTCTGAATTATTAAGGCTCCTCCCCATAAGCCCCCTGGAACAGTAAAAATATAATAAACAAAAAATTAATAACAGATAAATAATCTGCGCCGCGATATTTCTGCCGTCGTTTCCCGGAATGGAAGTATTTAAGGCCTTAAGTTCCTCCATTTCATCGTCGGTTATGATAAAGCCTTTTTTGATTATCCGTTTGCCCCGTTCTATATATTTTAACACCGGTTCGGTTTTGGCTCTGGTTTCCAGAATTTGCTGTACCGTTTCCTCGGCGGAATAAAACGCATTTTCCGAAACAAAAGGTTCAAGCAGATCAACGCCGATTTTAACAAAATCCGGGGGATACGCGCCGGAGTCAAGCTTCTTTTGAAGAACTTCTTTTACCTTATCCCCGGTAATGATGGCGCTATAAGGAACCTGCTCCCGTTCTATACGGCCGGCTGTTTGGCGGACAAGTTCCACCTTATCCAGATTGAACTCGTCTATGCCGTCCCGGGGAATGGCATAAATGCCCTTGTTCAAAAGGCCTTCCAGAACTACTTTTGCCTGGCGTAAAACCTCAAGTCTTTGGGGGTTTTGGTATAAACCATCCAGGGCTCCGCCAAAATCAATGTCAGGCAGCAATTCGCCAACGCCGCGTTTAAAATCGTCCAGGGAAGGCGAGCTTGAAACAAGAAGAGCAAATTGCCGCCATTTGTTCAGGGCTTCGTCACAGACGGACTGGGAAAAAAGAAACACCGCCGGAACCTGACGTTCCTGGGCTTCACGCCTTAGCCGGGTAGCGTCTACATCTTCGTAGGTTACCGAATATTCGGCAACAATGTCCCTGTCGGCGACTTTGCCGACTTCAAGATCATCGCCGCGCCCTCCACTGCCCCAGCCGGAATTCAGATTCCAAAGGATAACCCCAAGGCAGAGAACAAAAACGGCAACCGACGCAAGAGCGGGGCCGCCAAGAAAGGTTTTGGGAATTATTTTTCCGATAAAGGATATTACATCCTTTGTTTCAATTTTTTTCTTCATTGTCGTATGCTTCGATTATTTTTTTGATGATGGGATTCCTTACCACATCGCCGGTATGAAGCCAGGCAAAATAAAGCCCCTGGACGCCTTTAAGAATGGATACCGCATGAAGCAGCCCCGATTCGGCTCTCCGGGGAAGGTCTATCTGGGTTGCGTCGCCGGTTATCACGGCTCTGGCGCCTTCGCCTATACGGGTTAAAAACATTTTCATCTGCTCTTTGGTAGTATTCTGGGCTTCATCAAGAATAACCACGCAATCGTTAAGGCTCCTGCCCCGCATGTACGCCAAAGGGGCTATCTCTATGGAATGATTTTCTTCCATACGGCGGACAAGTTCAAAGGGTATCAGAGACTCCATGGCATCGTAAAGGGGGCGTAAGTACGGGTTGATTTTTTGAGTTAAATCGCCGGGAAGAAAACCCAGGCTTTCACCCGCTTCTACCACCGGGCGGGTCAGCACCAGCTTACGCAGTTTTTTGGACAGCACCAGGCGCAGGGCTTCGGCAATGGCAAGATAGGTCTTGCCTGTACCCGCAGGCCCCACGCAAAATGTAATATCACAGGAACGCATGCCCCGTATATAAGCGGCCTGATTTTTGCTTCTGGGATAAACCCGGCCTGACCCATGGGGAATATGAATGATCGCCTCTTCCCCGGCGCCGGAATCCGCCCCGTCTTCGGCGCCCGTAAGGGCTTTGACAAATTCCGGCGAAGGAATTTCGCCGCCGTGAACCAGAGAAATAAGGTTGTCCATAACGGTCTTAAAGCGCCTAAAAGCATCGGTGTCCGCACCCGAAGCAGGAGGAACCCAGCGGATTTCGTTCCCCCTGGCGGCAATATGCCCGCCCAAAGAACCTTCGATTACCTTCAGGTTCCCGTCATTGGCGCCGCAAACCCCGGAAAGAATATCCCGGTTTTCCAGAACTATGGTTATGCTATCGTCCAAATAAGCCTCTTTTCATATTATATCCGTAAATATGCACTACTAACAAGCTATTTAAAGGTAATCTTGTCTTTCTCGTAAGTCATCTCGGTACGGATCTCGCTGATGGGAACCCACTGTACCAGGAAGGAAACTTCGGGATTAAATTTAAACTGCCAGTTGGAAGGGGTTCCTGTTTGATCCAGATAGGGCGTAAGGTTTACCCCAAGGCGGGCGTTCCAGTCCCCCAAATGGTGAACCAGGGATACATTCATGCTTTTTAATTTAAAGCCCGATTGCCGGCGTTTTTCAGTATCATCAAAGCGGAAAGAATTAAAAAGATCCTTAAACAAATTTGTCTCTACATCGGCAGGAAGCGGCACGTCGGATTTGAAAAAAGGCAGCCATTGAAAATACCGGTAGATTTGCGCGTTCTCCGAACTGGTGGAAAAAACCAAATCGAGGAAATTGGCAATTCCCACTGTGGCATTCAGGGAAAAGTTAAAGGAAGAATACGTATACCGCTGAAGATCAAAGGCAAGGCTGGTATTTATGCCAAAGATAAAGTTAAGCCTGTTTTTCCAAAGTTTGTCTTTGGTAAAAGTTTTGGTAAAACTAAACCTTAGTTCCTGGGGCTCAAGCTGTTCGCTCCCCACCTGTATCCACCCCGAGGACTTTGCGGGATCCACTGAACCGCTGTGGTTGAGCCGGTAGGGGATCAGATAGGCGGCCTTAAATATTGCGCTAAAACCACTTAAATTAAGGGTCGAGTTAAGGGATGTGTATTCCTTTTTTTCGGGATCGTATACCACATATTGCTGAAATTTCTTGTTATCTCCAAAGTTAAGCGTTTCAGTAACCGTAAGAGGCTTAAATACCCTATCATCATCATAAGGATCTTCTACAGTCATGTCGGCGCTGGTTTCGCTAATCCAGGCCTTGGCAGTGGCCCTCGCCCTTAGGGAAGCTTCTTCCGGGGGCAGCACCGTGGTTATGGAAAGGGTCTGGCTATAATCCATTATGTTGGCGGCAATGTTGGCGCTTATCGAATGGGAACTTATATCTTCCTTGTTCCATTTGCCAAGACGCCAGTCCCATTCGGGATCATCCTCTGTTGCATTGACATGAGTTCCGTCATAGTCGGTTTTTGCCAAAAGCCCGGCAAAACCGTACTGAATGCTGGTAGCCCCCCATATACGGGAACGGTAAAAAGGTCTAATTGACGTTGTAAAATCGTAAGAAGTGGTAACCATAGTCTGGCTATAAACCCTGTTCCTGGCGCTGGCTATGGCCGTAGGGGTATTAAATTCATCGGCGTCTTTGTTCATATAAACATAATCCTGCCATGCGCCGGTTCCGTTCAGCCTGAAAGCCGCGGAGTAAGCGTTGCCCGCGGTGGGGGACAGGGATATCCCCATGTTCGCACCGGATCTGGCGCTGGTTAATATAGAAGAATAATCACCCCATTCGATGTCGTCGGCTTCCTTCCAATCACTCTGATGAGAGCCAAACTGCATTTCCGAACCGAAGGTAGGCGAAAGCCGGTAATCAAAGGCAACCTTGGGCCCCCCGCTGGCGGTTGTCGAAAAAGTCTGGCCCAGCGCGGGCGGGGTAAGGGAAAAAGGATCCGCCGCGGCCTTTGCCTGAGCCGCCGCTTTCTGTTCGGCTTCTTCCCAGGGTGAAACCGGAAGTGAAGGCAAGAGGGCATCTCCCGGGGCGGCAGAATCCTTGCCTGGCGCCGGGGAAGCGCCTCCCCCGCCAAAGGTAAAAGGGGTTCCCGCCAAAGCCATATTCATCGAAAATATAGTCAACCGGGAGGGCATGAAAAACATACGCCCCGGATTTGCCTGTGTGGAAGGCCCGGTATAACTTGCGGAAATCCGGTTGGTAAATGAAAGGCTTGAAGAAATGCCGGAAATGGAAAAAGAAGAAATATAGGGATTCAGGGCAGTAATTTTTGGCGAAAGCGATCCCGACAGTTTCCACTCGTAGGAAGAAATATAGGTATCTGTCGGCGTATCATCCTCCCCGGCAGTGGCCCCTTCGCGCAGCATGGAAAGCCAGTCAAGCTCTTCGGAACGGTCCATAAAATCACGGTTTACGTATGGATCGGAATAGAACGGAAAACTCCAGGAAAGTGAACCGTATTTGCCCGAAAAGGAACTGCTTGTTTCAAACCTGTAGCGAAAGGGAACATCCAGGGCAAAAAGGGTTGACTTGTTCCATTCGCTTGATCCGTCATATTGTGCAAAAGGTGAGTAACCGTAAGACACCTGGTAAATATTACGGGTAAGCCCCAGGCCAAAAGAAAGATTGAAAGCACCCAAAGCACCCGCCTTGGGCAATGTCAGCTCTGTGCCCAAATATGCCCCCAAATTGGCGTAGGCGTCAAAGAGAACCGACAACCGGGTTTCGTTGGGGTCGGTATATTTTTTCCCGGTACTGCGCAGAAACATCCCTTCCCGTCTTTTTTCCATATTGGCGGAACTTCCAAATATTTTTGTAATTGAATTTTCCGATGTACCCGAAGTTTTGGGCCGCCCCAAAATATAGGTGGTAGTCTGGGCAAAAGTCCCTTCACGGCTGCGATAACCCAACACAGGATGAAAAACAATTTCGTCAGAAGGGTAAAAGAAAAAAGGAAGATACAGCACGGGTATATTCCCAACTTTTAGCACCGCATTAAGGATAGCCCAATCGCTCCCCGGCAGCAGCCAGAGCTTTGAAGCATTTAATGACCACAGGGCTTCTTCGTTTTTTGGATTGGTGATTTCCGCCCCTGTAAGGACCGTTACCTCTTCGCTGTTGCGGGAAATCACCGTGCCGGAAAAACGGTAAGCTGTTTCATTTCCGGAAATGGAACGTTCGGACACGCCGTCGATAAAAAGGCTGGACCAGTTATCCAGATTAACCGTGATGGACGTACCCTTAAAAGTTTCGATAGTGTCTCCGTCTTCTTTTTTATATTCTACATTTCCGGAAGCGGTTAAAATATTGCGGGTACGGTTATAAAGGATCTCGGCGGCCCTTACCCGGTGGACCGCGTTTCCGTCTTTCAGGCTGATTATTACATCACCCCTAAGCCGGGCATATTCTTCGTTGACAACAGACAAGGTAAAATATTCGGTAGTCCTTGCGGACTCTATGGTGATAATCTTTGCCTCTTTGGAAACAGTCCCGCTTTCCGCCTGAAGGTTGTAATGACTGCGGAGACGCGCGGCAAGCTCCTCCTTGCTGCCCCCTTCAGAAAGCCCAAGGCTTCTTGCCCAGGACGCAAGCTCCATAAGGGAAGAAGTTTTAATATCCATTTCGATAATTTTATTGTTGGGATCTTCGGCTTCCGGAACATTTTCCGGGAGGGTCTCTTCCTGAACAGCCTCTTCCTGAGTAGCCTCTTCCTGGGAGTAGGCAGAAACAGCGAGAAAAACAGACACAACTACAATAATTATAAGCCGTTTCATTTCCGCCTGGGAGAACTCCGCCGGGTGGAAGCCCGCTGGGGCCTGCGCCTGTCGAACAACGCTTTAAGGTACTGGCCTGTGTACGAAGAAGGGCAGGCGGCGACTTCCTCGGGCGTTCCTGTAACAACCACTTCGCCGCCCCGGTCCCCGCCTTCGGGCCCCAGGTCGATAAGGTAGTCAGCCTGGACAAGCACGTCAAGGTTGTGCTCTATCATGAGCACCGTGTTTTCCTGATCCACCAGGCGATGGATTACTTCCATTAATTGCATTACATCGGCAAAGTGGAGGCCGGTTGTGGGCTCATCCAGTATATAAAGGGTTTTGCCTGTGGAACGGCGTGAAAGTTCAAACGCAAGTTTTACCCGCTGGGCTTCGCCCCCCGAAAGGGTTAATGCCGACTGTCCCAGTTTTACATAACCAAGCCCTACCGAAAGCAGGGTATCCATCTTTCGGGCAATCTTGGGCAGCGGCTTAAAGAACGCGCCAGCTTCTTCAATGGTCATATCAAGCACATCGGCAATGTTCTTTCCTTTGTAACGAATATCCAGCGTCTCATGGTTAAAACGGCGCCCCTGGCACACATCGCAGGTAATATATACATCGGGCAAAAAATTCATTTCGATTTTAATAGTACCATCGCCCTGGCAATTTTCACAGCGCCCCCCCCGGACATTAAATGAAAAGCGCCCCGGCTTATAGCCCCGGACTTTTGAATCAGGAAGCTCCGCAAAGAGGCTGCGAATCTCGCCAAAAACTTCCACATAGGTAGCGGGGTTTGACCGGGGGGTGCGGCCTATGGGACTCTGGTCAATATCAATCACTTTATCAATATTTTCCATGCCGGTAATTTTTTTATATTCCCCTTCTTCCCAATTGGTACCGTAGATCTCGTTGGCCAAAGCCGGGTAAAGCACATCCGTCAAAAGCGTGGATTTACCCGAACCTGATACTCCGGTAATGCAGGTAAAAAGGCCCAGCGGAAGTTCCACATTAATATTTTTTAAATTATGCTCCGACACACCGTAAAGCCTGATAAAGTTACCGTTGTTTTCGCGGCGTTTCTTTGGAATCTCCATAAAAAGAAGCCCCGCAAGGTACTGCCCCGTCAGGCTTTCCCGGCACTTCATTACTTCTTTGGGAGTACCCTGGGCAACCACCTTGCCGCCATGAACTCCCGCGCCGGGCCCCAAGTCTACGATATGATCGGCAGTGCGCAAAGTCTGCTCGTCATGCTCCACCACGATAAGGGTATTCCCCAAATCCCGCAGGTAAAGCAGGGTATCGATAAGGCGCTGATTGTCCCGCTGGTGGAGCCCGATTGAAGGCTCGTCAAGGATATAAAGCACCCCCACAAGGCTTGAACCAATCTGGGTTGCAAGGCGTATACGCTGGGCTTCGCCGCCGGACAGAGTCGCCGCCCGCCGCTCCAGGGTAAGGTAATCAAGGCCGACATTCTTCATAAAACCCAGGCGGGCATTAATCTCTTTTAATATCTGGTAGGCGATTTTTTGCTCGCCTTTGTTAAGATGCACCCCTTCAAAAAATTTGAGGGAATCGGTTACCGAAAGTTCCGTAAGCTCCCAGATATTGCGGCCCCCAACTGTAACACCCAGCACTTCCGGCCTAAGGCGCTTGCCGCCGCATTTCTCACAGGGCCTCTGGCTCATAAACCTCTCGAACCAGTCCTTGGCGCCGTCGGAGCCGGTCTCCCGGTAACGGCGGTTTAAATCTTCGATAACGCCGGGATAGCGGCCGTTGTAATCGAAATGATTGGTACCCTCTTTGTTCCGGTAATGGTACTCCACATCGTCGTTAGTCCCGTAGAGGATAGCGTCAAAGGCCTTCCTGGGAAGATCCTTTAAGGGCATGTCCAGGCTGAATTTAAAATGCCTTGCCAGGGCCTCGAACCGGCTCCGCTGCCAGGCTGAGTCGGGGCTGTAGGGCGCAAGCCCCCCTTCATTAAAGGAAAGGCTTGGGTCGGGGATAATAAGGTGAGGATCAAACTCCATCTTAATGCCCAGCCCGGTACATTCCGGGCAGGCGCCGAAGGGGTTATTAAACGAAAAAAGCCGGGGCTGCAATTCGGGGATGGAAATGCCGCAGTCGGGACACGCGTTTTTTTGCGAAAAAAAATGTTCGCTGCTGTTTTTCTCATTATCAACGATGACCAGCATAAGGCCGTCGGCGGCGTCAAGGGCGGTCTCCACCGATTCGGCAAGCCGCTTCCGTATATCAGGCCCTATCACCAGGCGGTCTACTATAATTTCTATTGTGTGCTTTTTTTGCTTATCCAGGGAAATGTTTTCGTCCAGGTTTACCGGCACCCCGTCAATACGCGCCCTTGCAAAACCGGCCCTGCGGGCGTCCTCGATTATTTTTTGATGTTCGCCCTTTTTTGCCCGTATCACCGGTGAAAGAAGCTGAATGCGGCTTCCTTTTCCAAAAGCCATAATAGTCTCGATGATGGAATCCACCGGCTGTTCCCGGATCTCCCTGCCGCACTGGGGGCAGTGCGGCGTCCCTATACGCGCGAAAAGCAGGCGGTAGTAATCGTAGATTTCCGTAACCGTACCCACAATGGAGCGGGGGTTACGGTGGGTGGTTTTTTGTTCTATGGAAATGGCCGGCGAAAGGCCTTCGATATAATCCAGGTCGGGCTTGTCCATACGGCCCAAAAACTGCCGGGCATAGGCGGAAAGGCTTTCCACATAACGCCGCTGCCCCTCGGCAAAAATTGTATCAAAAGCCAAGGAACTTTTACCCGATCCTGACAGCCCCGAGATAACGATGAGTTTATCCCTGGGCAATTCCAAATTTATATTTTTAAGGTTGTGTTCCCGTGCGCCTTTAATAATAAGTTTATCCATGGTACTTGAGAATACCCCGAAATTGAAGATTTTTCCAGTCTGCAGCAGGGCAAAAGCATTTGCTTTTCACCGCGAAGAAAAAAAGAATTCTAACCACGGAGAACACGGAGTAAGAGAAGAAAAGCATGTTTTTGGGCTTCTGGGTACTCTTCCTCCGTGATCTCTGTGGTTATGTTTCCTCAAAATTATCGTTATTTCGAGTCTGTCCGCAAAGTAACCGACTTTGTGGACAGACACTATTTCATGATATTCATAGGTGAAAAAAAGTAAATGCTGCCGCCCTGAAAAACGCCAAAACGCGCGCCCTTGACATTTTTTT
>JAIRLQ010000531.1 GCA_031259345.1 Treponema sp. | reverse complement strand
ATTAATTGATTTATCGGCAAAAGAGTGATATATTCTTCTCGGAGAGTTCATATGAAATACATTGCGTTTTTTCTTTGCCTTTTTCTTTCCGTTGCCATGACCTTTGGCCAATCCGCGGTGCTTAAGGATTTTATGGGCACCGTAGAGGTACGGGTTCCGGGCGGCCAATGGACGCCCGCCTCGCTGGGCATGATCCTGGAAAGAAACGCTTCCATATCTACGGGCTTTAAAAGCAACGCCGTACTTGGCCTGGGGAATTCAACCATTACGGTACGGCCTTTAACACGCCTTACCCTGGAAGAGCTGATAAATAATCAGGGTGATGAAACAGTGCGCCTTAATCTTAGAACCGGGCGCGTCAGGGCCGAAGTTGCGCCTCCGTCCGGCGGCAAGACAAACTTTACCATACGAAGCACCCACGCGACCGCTTCCGTGCGGGGTACGGAGTTTGAGTTTGAAAAAGATGCCATCTATGTCAGTTCCGGAAATGTGGTATTCGCAGATCAGAGCGGTACGGAAGTGTCTGTCCGGGCGGGCGAATCATCGTCCGCTTCCGAAGAGGGAGGGGTTTCTGTTCCCGCTCCCGTGGAAACAGCGCCGGAGAGCCCCATACAGGCCAATAACGAAGGCTTTGCGGGAACGAGCGCCGCTGTGCCAAGCGGTTCGGTTTCGGGCGATATTTTCTGGCCCGGGGATGCCGGTGTCCCGCAAACCGGCGCCGTAAAAATTCCCGGGTTTACCTGGTAGAGGAGTTGTGTTTAATTGAAGAAACGTATCTTCCTTTTTTTATGCGGCTGCGTGGCCCTGGGGCTTTATGCCCAGACAGCCCGGAGTATGGACGAACTTTTGGACTCAAAAGAAATCAGTTGGGAAACGGCGGCTTCTTTTGTGCTGCCTGCCGCGGGGGTTTTAAGCGAAAGCGCCGGTAAGGCGGCAGCTTTTGCCGAAGCCCGGGAGCGGGGCTTTCTCCCCAAAAATGCCGAAGCTTCCGCCCCTGCCAGGCTCGACGGCGTTTCCCTCCTTATAATGAAGTCTTTTGGCATAAAAGGGGGGCTTATGTACCGGATGCTAAAGAACTCCCGTTATGCGTACCGGGAACTCTGGTATACCCGCTGCCTCCCCGCGCGAAGCGATCCTTCTTTTAAGCTTTCCGGTGAAGATCTTTTGGACATATTGGGCAAGGTGCTTAGAACCTGGGGGGACGGTGTATGAAAAAGCGTCTCCTGGTTTTATCAATACTTTTATGTGTAAGCCCCCTTTGCCTTTTTGCCGTAAACTTTGGCTTTGTAACCGAGCAGGGCGGCGACTATTCTTCCGCGGAAGATCTTAATTACGCGGGGACGTACCTGCCCTGGGTTTCCTGGACCCATCCGGGCAAGCGGCTGGAGATCTATGTATCAGGCCGTTTTAGCATTGAATATAAAGAGCGGCGCGAAAGCCAATGGCTTTTTATTCCCGAAGCGGGCCGGCTTGAAGCGGTTTGGCGCCCCATTAACAACCTGACAGTGGAAATTGGCAGGCAGGGTTACCATGATGGCGCGGGGCTTGTTGCCCAGGGTCTTTTTGACGGCCTTTCCCTTTCTTACCGCTTTGGCAAACACAGGCTGGGCGCCGGGGCCTATTATACCGGCCTTCTCTTTTCCCGTGCCGCCGGCATTACCATGACCCCGCCGGATCTTGCGGAATACAACGACACAGATCATTACTTTGCGCCCAAACGGGTTTTGGGTTCTTTACAGTATGAAATTGCCGGCTTCCTTTCCGGCAGGGCAAGCCTTCACGCGGGCGCCCTGGCCCAGTTCGATTTACGCGATGGGGATGCCCTTCATTCCCAATATGGCATCCTAAAGTTTAACCTTGCGCCGGTTCCCCGGCTTAATCTTGAACTTGCCGGAGTTGCGGGGCTTTCCGGATTGCCGGACGAAACCTTGTTTGGCGCTGCCGCTTCCGGGGGTTTTGTATGGACTACTCCTTCAAAGTACGGCGACAGGCTGGGCTTTTTTATACGCTGGGGTTCAGGTTCCGAAGGCGGCCTTGACGCTTTTAGCCCTATTACCAGCCAAGGCCATGGCAGGGTGTTTTCCCCGGACCTTGGCGGCGCGGCTTCCGCGCGGCTTTCTTACGAACTTCGTATAACCCGGACCTTTTTCTTCAATATGGAGGCGGCTTATTTTATCCGTACCGATACAGAAACTTTTAAGGATAAAGAGATGGAACTTGATCCCGATTCCGCCTCCCTGCACCTGGGGCCGGAGTTTTTTGCTTCCGTAAGGTTTATGCCATTGTCAGATCTTTCTTTTAATGCGGGCGCCGGTGTTTTTCTCCCCTGTTCCTGGGGCCCCTGGGATAACAGAGACCCGCGCTGGAAAGTTCAGGCTGCGCTGGTTTTATCACTTTGAGTCTTTTTCAAAATCTGACATTTTGAAAAAGCTTCACTTTAGCTTAGCGGAGGTTTTATGAAAAGATTTTTTACCTGTTTTGCGGTAACAATAGCGGTTTTTGCGGCCCTGTCCGCCCTCTCATGCACTTTAAGCCTTTCACCTGATAAAAGCAATTCCGGCGGGACAGGCAAAGTCTACCTGACCCTGGGGGCCGCTTCCCGCAGTGTCGGCTGGCCGGCCGGAAACCCCGAAGAGTTTGCGTCTTTTAAGAATATTAAAGTTTGGATAATCCAGGGGGACAGGATCATTGGCGAGCGGCCTACGATAGAAAGCCCCGTTTCCTACCCGATAACCCTTGATATACCCTACGGCGCGGGTTATGTAGCCCGTGCATTAATCGAAGTGGATAAAACCTCTAGCAAAAACAGAAGCCGCGCCAATTTTTATGTGGGGGAATCAAAACCCTTCAAGATGGCAGGCGCCAGCCTGAACGTGCAGGTATCCCTTAGGGCGGGTGATATTATGGCGACTCTTAAATATGCCTCCCCGGGCTGGACAATTGACGGCATTCTAAACGAGTCCGATGAGTCTGAGCTGGTGATTTGGGGCAGTGATTCAGACCGTGTGAATCCCCCCAGGATTCTTAACGACAAATTCGGCCGTCTTATAGTTGCGGGCTACCCGGACTTTTTGGATACTAGCATTCCCGTAGGGGGGATATATATTTATGAAGCCGGGCGCCTTGTTGATTCTTTAACGGTGAATTCTTCTACTATTGATGAATTTCTTGACATTGCCTATGATGACGCTTCTTCAATACTGTATGTTTTGGGGCTTTATGAATCTAATGAGAAAATATTCAGCTTCAACCTTAATGCGGATGAACTTAGTGCTGTCGATCCTATGGAACTCGAGTTTAAGGAGGGTAAGTTATCCGGTGTAAGGAGCTTTGCGTCGTATACCGCCGGTTCTGAGGAGGGTTCTTTTATTTACGCTCCTTACATTCCCGATATGGATTCCAGCCAGGAGGCGCCGGGCATTGCCATATTTCTTCATATATCAGGAACAACTGTTCGGGAATACGGCAGTATCCCCTTTCCTGAATCCGCCAATATTAAGGACATGGAAGTAATAGACAATACACTGGCAGTGTTGGTAAGTTCCGGGGAAGCGGCTCATTATTGTATGATGTATTTTTATGATCTGGCCGGAGGCAACAGGTTGATTGGGACAAGCTCGCTCTACGAAGGGGTGGATACGGAAAACGGCGGAACTTACAGCATAGTTGGTTATGACCAAACCGGGGTTTTTGTATATTCATCTAAATATGCCGGGTCCGATACCCCCATAGAAGAGCGGACTTTTCGTATTGACTGGGGCGGCAGCGGCGCCGGGTTTTAATTTACAAAACAGGAGGTTGTTATGAAAAAGGCACTTGTGTATATCTGCGCCGCGCTTTTGTGTGTCTCGTCCTGCACGCTTTCCCTGGACCCAAAGCAGGGGGACGGAAAATCGGGCACGGTATTTTTGGAAATGGCATCGGCAAAAGCTGCCGGCCGTTCCGCTGCCCCTGTGGAAGGGCCAGGCGAGTACGCTCCTTTTCAGTATCTTAGCTTAACGGTACGCCGGGGGAATAAAATTGTCGCGGGGCCTGTACGTGTTTCCCCGGACAAAACCCCGTCGATTAATGTGCCTTATGGATCAGACTATACTTTGGAAGTTTTGGCGCCGGTGGATCGCAATGCCCCGGGGGTAAAAGGCTTTGCCAAAACTTATGGCGGCGTCTCCGGGCTTTTTAGCGTTTCTTCTTCAAATACCAGTGTGCCGGTGCCCATACAAATGACAGAACCTGTGCAAATTGAGTTTAGTTATGATCCTGATACAGGCAATTTAATTCTTTTTGAAAATGATTTCTTCCGCTTTAATTTATACTCTTTCCCTTCCATCAGTTTTGATAAATACGGACGCATGATTTTAAGCGCCAGGACATCCGACAGTATGGGCGACGGCTTGTATTTCTTTGATGAATATCCCTATCCCCTTTCTTTTTATGGCGTTCCGGGGGATAGCGTCTATGATCCGGCAAGCGGCGGGGTTTTTTATACGGAGTACGACCCTTTTACGGTAAAAACGGTAAAATATGTAGACTTATCCACTCCCGGAAATGAAATAACATATACTTATGCCAGCCCTGATAGTAATATTGAAGGCTTTGCGTTTGACGGCCAGGGTAAACTCTTTGGATATAATACCGTGGAGGATGAAAGCGGTTCAGTGTATCCACAGATAAAAAAATATACGATAGACCATGGTGGCGAGAGCCTGCTTGGAGATCCCGATTTTGTTTTTAAAATAGAAAGTCCTGAGGATGTTTATTTTAGCCAAGCTGAGATGCAATATATATCGGGACGGCTTGTTGTAATAGTTTCATACGGCGCCGGAAACAGCGAAATCGTTTCACACTATCATATTTATATAATAGACCCCAATGACCCCAATAATTATGCAAAAACGCCTCTTTTTTATCTGCCCGGCCCGGTGCATGTTTCCGGTTGGGACAACAATGGCATTAATCTGTACCTGTTTGTTGACCATCCTGATCTTGTTACAGGGGATATACCCGGCGATCTGTATATCACCTGGGACGCCGGTTTCGACGCGATTCCCACAAAAGCTTCGATACACGCGGAGGTTTTTCCGGAGGGGATTTCGGCTCCGGACAGCTATTATTTGCAGATGGAATTGTACGCATACGGTGGGGATAACCCGGTAATCCTGAAAGAAAAAAGCGAAGAGCCTTATTATGAGCTAATACGAAAAGACGGGAGCGCCGCGGTCCCGGTTAATACCCATATCTATGGGCCAATTGATATCAACTCCGGCGGTTCCGCCGGGCGTCCTGATCCCTTGTCCCTGGATTTAAAAGACATTGAACCGGGTAAATACCAGATCCTGGTAAAGGTATTAAACTCAGATAAGAATAATGATTATTATATTGACGGCAGGGCATTTATAGCCCTTGATCCGCCGCCCTGGTACGACTCTGAATTGGAGGAGACTTTATACACTGGGTTCACGCTGTTCCGTGGAACGCCGTATATGAGTTACCTGTATTTTTACGCGTTTAGCGCCGATACCGACTGGAATGACATTGCAAGCTGGTATGTAGACGGATACTAAACTGAGCGGCGACTGAGGTGTTGACGATGCCGCCCGCGGCAGCGCGGGCATAAATCATTTCCTTATTAAGCAACACCGAAAGTGCGTGAGTGAGTGTTGACATTTTTAGCGTAATACGGTATGGTACAGTAACGTTTCCTAAAGCGGCCATGGTGGAACTGGTAGACACGCTAGCTTGAGGTGCTAGTGCCGAGAGGCATGGAAGTTCAAGTCTTCTTGGCCGCATTGAAAAAGAATCCTTCTAATTGTTTGTAATACAAGGAAGTAGAGCAGTGCTGAAAAAATCACGTAATTCTTTATAATATAAGGAACTAGACCCCATTCGGAACAAATTCCCCGTGTACATGGAAGATCGCCAAAATAGCCTAAAAACCCCCAAAAGGCCGTAGCGAGACAGGAAAAAAACATGAACAATTGGTTACGGGAGCGACGGGGCTTGAACCCGCGATCTCCGGCTTGACAGGCCAGCGTGATAAACCAGCTTCACTACGCCCCCAAAGATTATCTTTGAATACAATACTAAATTTGAAAAAAAGTGTCAATAGGGCGAATTGCCTAATAATTAATCTAGATCAGTAGGGTACCGATTCTTTGTGCATAAGTTCCAGTATATTTGCCTCATTAAAACCATTTTCCGTTTTCTTGACCTCGCAGGCAATTTTTCCGTGCACAACAACCAAGATCCTGTCACAGATATTTAAGAGTTCCGGTATTTCCGGTGATGTTACAATGATACCTTTGTTTTTGCGGCTCAGATCAAGCAGCAGCCTGTAAATATCATTTTTTGCCCTTATGTCAACACCTCTCGTTGGCTCATCAATGAGAAGTATGTCAAGATTGCACAACAGCCATTTTGCGATTACGATTTTCTGCTGGTTGCCGCCTGAAAGGTTTCGTACTTCCTGGTTTATGCTTGGCGTTTTAATCGACAGTTCGGACACATAATCTTTTGATTTTCCGGATATATCTTTTTTACGCAGAATTTTAAAGGAATTCCTGAACAAGTCCAGCGCGGAAATAGATATATTTTCATTAACATTGCGAATAAGAGCCAGTCCTTCATTTTGACGGTCGTTTGTGATAAAGCCTATTCCGGCATCTCTTATTGCAGTTGTAGTACTGTCAATTTCTATCTTCTTCCCTTTTACAACAATGCCGCCGCTTTCTGGTTTTATTCTTCCAAATACAGTTTTTAACAACTCGGTTATGCCGGCGCCTTTTAGGCCCGCAAGCCCAACTATCTCCCCTTCCTTTAGCGTCAGGCTAAAATCTCTAAAATACTTTGAAACCGTTAGATTTTTCAGCTCCAAAAGATCTTTCGTTTCCGCCTGTTTCCTGTCCATATTTTCGCCGTCACCGATTCCTGTTACCTTAAATTCGCCGCTTTCACCCAGCATTTGTTTTATGATTTCTTTTTCAGACATGCTGCCGCGATTCAGTTCCGAAACCAACTGGCCGTCCCTTAAAACAGCAACTCTGTCAGATATACGCATGATTTCCTGAATCCGGTGACTGATAAAAATGATTGCAAGTTTTTTATTTCTTAGCTCCATGATGATTTTGAAAAAGTGTTCTACTTCGTTCTTGTTTAACGGCGCGGTAACCTCATCTAAAATTAAAAGACAAGGATTTAGCAGCATTGCCTTGGCAATTTCGATAATTGTTTTTTCAACCAGAGTCATGGAACTTATACGTGCTTTCAGGTTTATATTGTAACCCAGCATATCCAGAACACGTTTGCACTCGGAATTCATTTTTTTTGTGTCAAGCATCCCTGTTTTGGTTGAAAGCTCCCGATTCAGAAAAATGTTCGCGGCTGCTGTCATATTGGGCACCAGAGTCGGCTCCTGGTGGACAATACCAATCCCAAGATTGTCGGCTATGTTTACGTTTGTTATAGCCACATCTTTTCCGTTTATCAGTATTTCACCAGAATCTGGGGGATAAATACCTGAAATGATATGGGATAACGTAGACTTGCCGGCTCCGTTTACCCCGACCAGAGAAACAATTTCAGATTCCTTGATATGGAAATTCACTTCTTTAAGCGCCTTCACGCCGGGAAATGATTTGCTTATTTGCTTAAGTTCCAAAAGCCCACTGTCAGACATAATATCACCTTACCTCATGCTCGTTTTCCGGTTTGTGTATGAATGTTGCAACGCGGCGCCAACTATAATAATTCCAATCACCACTGTCTGGTACCAGGAAATTAAGCCTTTAAGTGACATAATGTTCAAAATGAAACAAAGAATACCACTCGCTATGAATGTTCCAAGTATAGTACCGCGTCCGCCTTCCAGAGTCGTTCCGCCTATTACCGCAATCGCTATGGCAACCATTTCATACCCGCTTCCCTGCACTACTTCCACCGCTTGCATCCTGGAACAATAGATTAACGCGGCAAGCCCCGCGCAAAATCCACTGAAGCAAAACGCGATAAATTTCCATCGCGCGGTACTTATTCCTGAATACACGGCCGCCTTTTCATTCCCGCCTGTAGCATATATCCTGCGGCCTATTTTTGTTTTTGTAAAAAGAAAGGCTACAAGAAGGGAAACAAGAACAAAAAATAAAAACGGTAAAGGCAAGTTTAGTATTTTTGTCATACTAAAATTGGCAAACAAAGGCAGGCCTGTTAAATAAAGTGAGTGTCCGTTAAAAAACATATATGTGAAGCCGCCTATAATGTACATGCTGCCAAGAGTTGCTATCAAAGAAGAAATTTTAAGTCTTGTTCGCACAAGCCCATTTATAGCCCCCACCGCAGTACCGATGAGAAGCGTAAAAATGATGATAAAGGCAGTTCCTCTTGCCACAAAGTTGCCGCCTTGTATCAAAGGAAAGAAACTGTTTGTTACATAGATGGCGGACATAGGCGCAAAGGCTACCAGAGCGCCGCAAGACAGATCAATTTCTTTCACAAGCAGTACCGCCGTCTGCCCTATGGCAAGCAATCCATAAACTGAAATGTTTAATAGTACATTCTGTATATTGTTTCGCTTAAGGAAAGTTGGGGACAGCACAGCCCCAACAATAAAGACAACAACAAGCAGAACAAACAACATGTACCTATCCATAAAATTGTTTTTACTTTGAGCATCAGCACTTTGGCTTTTTACACTTTTGCCATCAGGCATTACCATCACCTCTTTGAAATCAGGGATCTGCTAAAAACAGCCACAATCACTATTAAAAGGAACCCTTTTAGAACTTGTTCCATATATGTACCAATACCGGAAAGGGTTAGAATATTCAACAAAAACGAATAGACCATCGCTGCAATAAAAGTTCCAAGTATACTTCCTTGGCCTCCATCAAGAGAATTTCCACCAAGCACAGCAATGGCAATCGCGGAAAGCTCATAGCCCGTTCCAACATTTGGCGTTATACGGTTTGTTTGGGCACTTAGGATCGGGCCTGCCAGAGCCGCGCAGGAGCCCGAAATCACATACATAATTATCTTGATATTATCCGCTTTAACCCCTGAAAAAACCGCCGCGGTCTGATTAGCGCCCACATAGTATGTTTGACGACCCAGGGCCGTATTATTCATAATATACGCGAAAATTAGAGTCAAAACCAGAAAAAGGACTGTGGGAAAAGGGATGCCCAGAATGCTGCCTTTACACAGCCACTGGTATAAAGTTACTTCGTACAAATAAATCGACCGGCTCCTGTTGATGATAAGGGCAAGTCCGCCATAGACAGACATTATACCCAATGTCACCATCAAAGAGGTAATCTTCCCTTTTGAAACCAGAAGGCCGTTAATCAAACCCAGAACACCGCCCAGAAGCAGTGAAAAAATAAAACACAAAACGGGATTTATTGAACCTAAAAAAATCCCTCCGAAAACAGCAGACAACGAAAGAATGGAACCGACAGAAAGGTCAACTTCGCCTGTAAGTAAAACAAAAGTCGCCCCCATTGCCACAATCCCGACAATAGACGCGTTTCTTATTACATTTGTTATGTTAATTACCTGTAGCATCTGGGGGACAAGGACAGAGCCCACAACAAAAACAACAATAAATATTACAAACAGAACAAAATCGCTGTTTCCCAGAATGTGCTTTTTTATAATTGTGGCCGCACTTATGCCGCTCATTATAATACTCCAATAGGATTAATCTGTAACAGAGGGGCTTGCATACACAGACATGTATACAAGCCCTACAGACACGCAGCCAAAACCCTCATGGGGTTT
>JAIRLQ010000483.1 GCA_031259345.1 Treponema sp. | reverse complement strand
TACTTTGCCCTTATCGGATTTATCGGAACAAAATGGGTAACCATACGCTGCGTGAAAGAACCCCCCCTAGAAGATGAAGAACCGGAGGACCCGCAGGGAGACACGCCGGGTGACAGCTTTTGAAAAAAAGGGCTTTTTTGGCCTTGACCTTATCTTATAAAAAAGCGTATTCTATCGTAGAAGATTGATAATTTTATATCAGTTTTTATATGTTTCTACTATATTATAGAAGGAAACCGGGCCGCTAGCTCAGCTGGGAGAGCAGCAGACTCTTAATCTGCGGGTCGAAGGTTCGATCCCTTCGCGGCTCATTCGCTAAGTCTATATTATATATAGACTTATACTAAACCACCGGAAAAACCGGCGTTTAGCTAACCCAATGAATGAGAAAGCCTATGAGAAAAACAGGCTTTCGGGGAGGTTAGCCCATGCGCCGGTATTACTTACATACCCGCAAAGGCGTTTTTTACGCGGAACTTGTTACCCCGGAGGGCCGCAGGCTCACCGCCCGAAGCACCAAAAAAACCACGGAAGATGAAGCCCTTTTAGTCGTCGCGGACTGGCTTAAAAACGGCGTTCCCACCGGCAGGGAGCGCAAGCCCCGCCCGGCGGATCTTGTCATGAGCCTGGACGGTATCCTAAAGGCTATCCGTAAAGTTGACCTCAGCGGGGATGACGCTCTGCGGATAGTCAGCGCCCTGAAGAGCCGGGACTTGATTGATATCGCGGCGGTTAAAACCACGGGCCGGGGGGCGGTTTCCCTTGTCCGGTTCCTTGAAAATTTTTGGGACTACGATCATTCAGAGTACATCAAAGACCGCCTGTCCCACGGATACCGCTTCAGCCGCCGTTACGCCCACGAATGCCAAAAAAAAATTAAATCGGTACTCACCCAATTTTTCAAAGACAAAAAACTAAACTGCGTTACCACGGACGATCTGAAAAAACTGTCAAACGAACTCGCCGGGCGGGGGCTTTCAACATCCTCTGTCAATCAGACCTTATTGGTAGTCTGTACCCCCCTTAAATGGGCCTTCAGGGAAAAAATAATCCCCGCCAATCCAACTATCGGCCTTACCCGGTTTTCCATTACCAATAAGGAACGGGGGGTACTCACCGAAGCGGAAGCGGCGGAAGTGTTCAGCGTCGAATGGGAAGACAAACGGGCCTTTGTCGCCGCCCTGGTTTCGGTTACTACCGGGGCGCGCGCCGGGGAGTGCCTGGCCCTGCGCCGGAGCGATATAGGGGAAAAAACCCTGAACATCCAGCACGGCTATTCGGTACTGGACGGGTTAAAAACCCCCAAGAACGGCCATAAGCGGGACGTTCCGCTGTTACCCGAAGTCAGGGCGGCCCTGCTGGACTTGCTTGGGGATAACCCCCACCTGGTTGATGACCCCCGCAAAATCGATGATCCCTTTATCTTTTATTCCCTCAAAGAGGATCGCCCGGTTGATCCCAAAATTTTTTTAACCGGCTTGCACATGGCCATAGACGCGGTAAACGCCAAACGGAAAGCGGAAAACCCGGAGGCCGAATTGATAGACTGGAAAAAGCGGGGCATTGTGTTTCACTCCTGGCGGCATTATTTTTGCAGCAGGATGACCGACGAACTGGAGGGTGAAAAGATTGCGCGGGTAAGCGGCCATTTATCGGAAAAAGTCTTCAGGAAGTATTCCGATCATGTCGAAGCAAAAAACATCAAAGAAGTCGGCAACGCCGCCGCGAAAGTATTCAGTAATATTTTACAGTTCAGGAAAGGGGGCCTGAATAAAAACCCGGCCCATGAGGCCGGGTCGTGTCATTCGCTCAAAGCTAAGGAGGCTTTACCAGTTTGAGGAGGCCCCCGGTACGGATTTTCACGTACACGTAAACAGCCGCCAAAACCACGGCGGCGGCCACAAGGCCCCCCAGGATAAGGTTAAGGTTCCGGGCCTTCTGAAGCTTCAGCTTTTCCCCCGCCAGGCTCTCTTTCAGCCCGGCGATTTCGCCATTCTTCAAGGAAAGCTCACATTTTAGCATCTCGTGATTCTGCTCCCCCCACTTTTCATCCTGCCTTTTGCATTTCTGGTTAATAGCGGAAAATATCCGCCATAGTTTTCCGCTGATACCGCTCTCGCTCGGAGGGCGTTTGAAAACCTTATCGCTTTCTTCAGACGTGATTTCGATTTTCGTGCATTCGCCGGGATATACAAAGGCCGTAGCGGTAGTAAAATTCTTATCCATAGCGTTTATGCGGAAACCGCTGTCATTTCGGTGTTCATCGTCCCCCCATTCCCAATAGATATGAGCATTGGGGTATTCCGTAACCTTTCCGTCAATTCGATAAACTTTTACAGTCATTTTTCCGCCTCTTTATCTTCCAATGGATTTTTCGTGTTCTTCTCCCCAGAGCCGTTCCATCTCTTCTTGTTCTTCTTCTTCCCGGAGTCGTTCCCTCGCCCATTGTTCGTAATAGCCGTCCGTACCGTGGTTAATATCACCCATGCACATAGAACAATTACGCTGATTGTCCGGTATCGATGATCCGCAACTTCTGCAATAATTCACTTCCCCGCCTCCTTCTCCCCTTCACCTGTATATGATAGCAGTCTTGGCATTTTTCCCGTCCCGGCTATTTTTTTTAGTTCGGGAATAAGGTGATCCCCCAGGCTTATACCGTTGGGCATGATTACAAAGGCCATAAACTCTTTTTCGATAGTGGATATGCCGCATTCAATGGCCTCAAGTTTCGCCTTAATTGCCAGGAGG
>JAIRLQ010000466.1 GCA_031259345.1 Treponema sp. | reverse complement strand
ATCTCAAAGGCGATACCGCACATCTCCTCGACGTGGCTTTCCACCGTGGTAAGGGCTATCGGAAGATAACGGCAGTAATTGGCATCGTCAAAACCGACAATGGAATAATCATCAGGAATGGTGAATCCCGCTTCGTTAAAACGGCGTATGGCTCCCAGCGCAATATCGTCGTATTCGGCGACAACAGCGGTTATCGCCTTTTTTTTACGGTACTCCATCAATTCTCCGGCCAGTTCATACCCGGCTTGCCAGTGCCGTATCTGGGTCAGGAAGATGTTCTTTTCCGAAAGGCCGTGCGTCTTCATGGCTTCCTGAAAATAAAACAGACGGCATTCCGAATATTGATCGCCAAAAAAGGCAATATTTTTGTGTCCAAGCTGAGTTAAATGGTTAATAACCAAATTTACCCCCACGCGCTCGTCAATACAGATATTATCATGCACAGTGGATTCCATATTCATGGCGATTTGCAGGATGGGAATATTGTACAGGGCGATACTTTCTCTGATCAGGGGGCTTAGAAATGATTGTTCGGTAATGCAGATGATCGCGGACATTTTCATGGATATCATCTGCTTCAGAAGAGACGCCTCGCGTTCATTGTTAAAATTGCTGATAGTCATGAAGACTTCAATGTCCTTTTCATAAAACAACTGGGTGAGTTTGCTTACAATCCGGGCATAGTAATTACTGATAATTTCGGGGCAGAGAAGTCCGACACATTGCTTTTTAAGGAAATTCTTTTTTTCGCCGATTATATAGCCCATTTCGGCGGCCAATGAGACGATCCGGGCCGCGGTTTCCTTGTTAATATCGTTGCTACCGCGCAGGGCTTTTGAAACTGTTGCCGGGCTGACCCTGGCTTTTGCCGCTATCTCGACTATAGTTACCACAAATATTCCCGTACAAAAACTTAAAAGAACGTAATTTAGAGCTTCTCCATAATAAAATTCATATCAAACTTTGTCAACATTTTTCGAAAAAATTTCGAAAAATATCGATGCCGGGCGGCGCCAATCATGTTTCCCCCCGTTCATCCCAGGCCCGGCGGACAGCCTCGACCATTTCCCGGAATACGCGGCAGGGGTCCCCGGCCAGGGCTATCGCGCTGCTTGACCCCGATCCGTCGGATCCCGCGGCTATAACTTTATAGACATCCTGCCCTGTTTTGATACCCGCGGCGTGAAGCAGCCTAACATGGGGATCGATGGCACGGATGCGCCGGTTGATCCCCGCGATAAGGGCGTTATCCTCATCTTTTCTGCTTCCCGTACCTATTTGCGCGGGAGATTCCACTACGATGATATCGGGCGAAAACATGGCTATAGCTGCGGCCTGGTCCGGGTTATCCGCGCAGACCATGGTCAGAAGTCCCATTTCCCTGCCGCGGCGGATAGTCAGCGCTAAATCGGTCAGGGAAAGCCGCTTTTCCGCGTGATTCAGAACGGCGCCGCAAGCCCCCGCAGCCTTGAGCGCCTCGGGAAGCGCCGTTCCCATGCCCCTTCCAAGCGGATTGCCGTCCATATGCTGGGCAAAAACGTGGATGTTCTTGCAGCGTTTCGCCATTTCCGGAATATCCACAGTCTGGGGATCGATGATTATGTCTACATCAAATTCTTCCGCGAGACTGCCGGCATATTCGGCGATCCTGAGTAATTCCTCACCGTACAGGTAAGCTTTGGGGCCAAATTCGAAAAACGGAACTTTGAGCATTGTCTTTTCCTCCCTGATCGATGAACAATTCTATACCTTTTCTAAATGAAAGTAAAGAGAAACATAAAAGAAAATTTTTAGAAAATTATATTGTCTTTTTATTTTCTATATGATAAATTTGAATAATAAGGCTTTTCAGAATCCAACATTTTTGAAAGGCCGCAAATAATTATCAAGGAGAATCAACATGAAACTGATCCGCAAGAATTTTGAAGTACAGTCCGATGGAGGGCATCCCACTTTCCATGATGTTACTGAAAAAGTAAAGGAAATTACCGCCGATTCGGGGATAAAAACAGGCATCCTCGTGCTGTATTCCCACCATACGACCTGTTCGATCATGATTCAGGAATGTTCTCATGATAGAACCTATTTCGGCCTGGAATACCTCCAGCAGGATCTCTGCAATATCATGGAAAAACTTATCCCGACCTGCCGGGTAGAAAATCAGTATATGCATCCGGGGCCAAAGCATATCGAATTTGGGGACAGTATGGGCGAACCCGGCCCCTGGACCAGCCTCAACACCGATGGCCATCTCCGTTCCTGCATCTTCGGCCGTTCGGAAACCCTTGTCATTGAGGATGGCAAAGCGGATCTTGGGGAATTCGGCCACACCTATTTTATCGATTGGGATCAGGTTCGTAACCGGAAACGAACTGTTCAGGTGGCCATTCTTGGGGATGAATGAACTATACCCCGCCCCGAAGTTCTCCGCGAACCGGTGAGCGCTCTCCCGGGTATTATATCCGCGATTTCCAACAACATTAGTTGGAAAAATACCCGCAAAGCGGTATATTTACCGTATGGAACCTGACAACAAACTGCTCCGTATACGATCAAAAGATGCTTTTATCATTGATATGGACGGGGTTATCTATCACGGCAACCGGCTGCTCAAGGGGGCCGCCGACTTTGTGGACTGGCTTATCCGCGGCAACAAGGGATTTCTCTTTTTGACCAATTCCAGCGAGCGATCCCCCCTGGAACTCTCCCAAAAACTGTCCCG
>JAIRLQ010000464.1 GCA_031259345.1 Treponema sp. | reverse complement strand
GTACGGTTTCGGCAACCATATACCAGAACCAGTACCGTCAGGGGAGGCTCGGGCTGCAGTATTTGTACCGGTATATCAGCGAAAACCAGAAAGCAGACGATATCATCAGCGTCAATCCTGAGGTTATCTTCAAAAGCAATATAAACCGGTATTGGCAAGAGGGGTAAATGAACAATATGGAATATATTCTGGAAGCGAAAAATATCACCAAAAAATTTCCGGGCGTTGTTGCGAACGACAATGTCAATCTCAGCGTAAAAGCCGGTGAAATTCTCGGGCTTATCGGCGAAAACGGCGCCGGCAAGTCGACGCTGCTTAAAGTGCTCAACGGTATCTATCCCTACGGAACCTATACGGGAACCCTTGTGCTTGACGCAAAAGAGATTAAGCCGGAAAACACCCAGGACGCGATGGCGGAGGGAATCGGGTATGTTCCCCAGGAAATCAACGTGTTAAAGAATTTCAACGTGGCCGAAAACATATACATGTCCGACCTCCGCCTTAATCGTCTTAAAGCCGCGGACAAACAGAGTAAAAACGTATTCGTAAATTTTAAGGTTCTCTATAAAACCACGGAAACGTTTTTGAAAGACAGCAAAATCAGCCTGGATCCGAAAGCCGATGTCCGAAAGCTTTCCATAGGCCAGCAGCAGATGCTGATGATTGCGCGGGCGCTGGCCACAAATCCGAAAGTGCTTATTCTGGATGAACCCACGACATCCCTTTCTTCCGGCGACGTACAGCGGCTTTTTGAGGTGGTACGGGGGCTCAGGAAAAAGGGAGTGGGGATTATCTTTGTTACCCATAAACTTTCGGAGATACTTGAGCTTACCGATAGGGTTACGATACTCCGGGACGGAAAGAATATTTCCACGTTTGAAAGGAAGGACTACGATTCCAACAGGATCATAGCGGACATGATCGGGCGGGAAATCAAAAACATGTATCCCCAAAGGGAAAGCAACATCGGAGTGGAAGTGCTCCGGGTAGAAAACCTTACCGTGGATCATCCGTATATAGCCAATACCAATCTTATTGAAAACATATCTTTTACCGTTCGCGAAGGGGAAGTCGTGGGCCTTGCCGGACTTGTCGGAGCGGGAAGAAGCGAGGTCTGTATGGCAATTTACGGGCTTGCGCCAGCAAAGAGCGGGAAAATATTTCTTAAGGGGAAAGAAATCAAAGTACGAAAAACAAGCCACGCGGTAAAACAAAAAATCGGAATGATAAGCGAAGACAGGAAGCGTTTTGGCCTTAACTTTGTCTGGGATATTAAGCACAACATTGCGATTTCGAATCTGGATACCATTGCCAGGGGGCCTTTTGTAAGTTCCTCGGAAATGCTCAGCAGGGTTACGCCGTACTATGACAAGCTGCGGATCAAGGCGCCTTCCCTTAATACAAAGGTTACGACTCTTTCGGGAGGTAATCAGCAAAAGGTGGTTATTGCCCGTTCCCTTAATACGCTGCCCGAACTTATCATACTTGACGAACCGACCAAGGGGATCGACGTAGGGTCGAAAAATGAAATCTATCAGCTTATTAACGATCTTGCGTCCCAGAATGTCGCCGTTATCATGATCTCTTCGGAGCTGCCCGAACTAATGGCAATGTGCGACAGATTCGTTGTTATGGCCGAAGGCCGGATAAGCGGGGAACTTGCGAAGGCGGAAGCTACCGAGGCGAAGATCATGGAAAAATCGGTAATAAGCTTCAAGACAGGGCAAAAGGAGCTCGGCAATGGCTAAAAAGAGACTTAGCATAGGATACAAAATACTGCTTACCCCGGAAATAGGGGTGCTTATACCTATTCTCCTTCTGGTGGTTTTTACCTCGTTCATGACCCCGAACTTTCTTACCGCGCGTTACCTAACATCGATCCTGAACGCCTGCGTTTTTATCGGAGCAGCGGCCCTTGCCGAAGCCATGGTGATTTTATGCGGTGAGATCGACCTTTCCGTAGGCTTCGCGGGCACCCTTTCGGCCGTCGTATTCGGACATTCCGCGATGGCCTGGGGCTTTGGGCCGGTTCCGGCATTCCTTATCGCTCTTTGTACCGGTGGGGCCGTCGGGTGGTTAAATGGGTTTTTAATTTACAAGATAGGAATAAACAGCTGGATTACCACGCTGGCGACGCAGTTTATATGCCAGGGCATTGCCGTAACAATAACGCAGGGGCTTCCGCAGTCCATAGACAGCCTTGGGCTTCAGTCCTTTACACGGGCGCGTCCCCTTGGTTTCAGCTGGCTTCTTTTCATATTTATACTGATGATCATTGTTCTGGATCTGCTTGTCCGGCGTACCCGCTTCGGCTTTAAGCTCCGGGCTGTCGGAGGCAACGCCGACGCGGCGAACATGGCGGGGATCAACGTCCGCTATATAAAATGGGCGGCCTTTGTCCTTGCGGGGATTCTTGCGGCCTGCAGCGGTATTTTCGACACGCTTCAGAACAATTCCGCGTCGGACACTTTCGGCGCCGGCAGGGAATTCAGGGCGATCATCTGCTGCGCGATTGGCGGCATCAGCATGGCCGGGGGCGCCGGTTCCATTTACGGTGTTGGGCTTGGGGTTTTATTGTTCCATGTACTCTGGTTCTGTCTGCGTATCCTCGGCGTTAACACCAACCTTCAGCTGGTACTAATCGGCTTTATTCTTATTCTGGCGGTCCTGCTGGATCTTCAGCGCAAACGGGTGGAAGCCCGGAAACTGATATAGGGGATCGTGATGAAAATAGAGCTGCAAAAAGGAACGGCAAAGATCCTTCAGAGAGACGAGGCGGGCGTTATAATACCGCTGCTTGTTATCATGCTGATAACGACGATTTTCAGGCCCGATTTTTTGACCCTCGATAATTTCAAGGCCATGTTCACCCAGATAACCTTTATCGCCATTGTGGCCCTGGGGGCCAGCATGACTCTTATGGTAGGCAACGTGGATATTTCCACGGGACGGGTCGCGGGTCTTGCCGGCATTGTCATGTCTTCTATGGTTGTCGATCACCACTGGGGAGCGGCGCCCGCGATACTGTTCGCCCTTTGTATCGCGCTGATTGTCGGCCTCGTAAACGGCTTCCTCGTTGTGTACTGTAACATGACCGATTTTATCGCCACGATGGGAACCCTCTACATCGCCGGGGGAATGCGTTACCTGTTTATTAAAGGATATCAGCTTTCCCTTAATACACTGGAAAATTTTCCGTTAAACGCCGTGTTCAAGGCGCGCTACATAGGAATGCCCATCTACTTCTGGATTATGCTTTTTCTGATTCTGTTTATGACGGTATTGATAAAAAGAACCGTGTTCGGCAGGCGGATGCTTGCCGCCGGCGACAATCGGGAAGTTGCCCTTTTGGCCGGGATCAATGTCGCCCGTGTCAGAATGATAGCCTACATGGCTTCGGCTTTTTTTGCCGGCATCGCGGGCATACTCCTTACCCTGGACATTGGCCTTGGCCTGCCCGAGACAGGCGACGGCTGGGAATTCCGGGCAATCGCCGGCTGTGTTGTGGGCGGTACAAGCCTCGCCGGCGGCAAAAGTTCTCCGCTGGGCACCCTTATCGGGGTAACCCTTGTTTTTGTGGCAGAAAATGCGCTTATTTTCCTTGGACTGCCTACCACGCTGCGGATTGCTGTTCAGGGCGCGTTAATGGCGCTGGCGGTTATGGTGGATCAACTCCGTCAAAAACGTAAAATACCCGCCTGATATTTTGGAGATTATGATGAAAGTATTTTTGGCAAAAGAGCCAAATGTCGCGGAAATCGTTGAAATGGAAAAGCCGGTTCCGGGACCGGATCAGGTTCTCGCGAAGGTTCTGTACTGCGGAATATGCGCGACGGACGTGTCCATTGTAAACGGCACGCTTGATTTGGGAGAGGGAAACGAGCCGGTATATCCGGTTCGCATAGGCCACGAATGGTCGGGTGAAGTTGTCGAAACGGGGAGCGCGGTAAAACGTTTCAAGCCGGGCGACAGAATAATAAGCGAAACAGGGTATTCCTGCGGGATCTGCGAGTATTGCCTTAGGGGCGAGATTAACAACTGTGTGGAGGGAAGAGCCGTGGGAACGATAGGCAATCACTGGCCCGGCGCCTTTGCCGAGTATATGCTCATGCCGGAACGGCTCAGTTTCCATATTCCCGGCAATGTTCCTTCGGATACGGCGGCTCTGGTAGAACCCGCCGGCATTGGTTTTTATGGGCTTACCAGAACTCCGATAGGGCCGGGAACAACTCTCCTCGTAATCGGTACCGGCCCGATTTCACTGGGCGGTATGGCCTGCGC
>JAIRLQ010000445.1 GCA_031259345.1 Treponema sp. | reverse complement strand
AACCCGAAAAATACCCGGCTACCAAAATTATGGGCAAAAGTATTTCCAGCGCCGCCTCTTTAAGCGCTGAAGCAGCCTTTGAAAGTTCAAACCGTTCCACAGGGATTTTTGTTTTTATTGACAAGATAATTCCGAATATGATCATGGCAAACACCAAAAGCACGCCGGGAATAAGGGCGCCCAGGAAAAAATCAATAATCGAGTAATCCGACGGAATTTCCATAAAGTGAAGGGTTGTCAAAGAGGTGGCCCCAACCAGGATGATGGGGAGGCTCGGCGGAAAAAGAAGCCCAATACCCCCGACGGAAGTAAGAATGCCCACGGAAAACTGTTCGGGGTATTTTGATTTTTCCGCCAAAATTGTAAAAAGGATCCCGCCCAGAGCAAGAATAGTAACCCCCGACGCCCCGGTAAAAGATGTAAAGAAAGCGCAGATTACCACTGTCGCGATGAGCATACCCCCGGGAAGCCAACTGAAAAAGCTTTTGAAGGTGTGAACCAGCCGTTCACCGGCTTTGCTCTCTGAAAGAAAAAAGCCTGTCAGGGTAAAGAGGGGTATGGCAATAATATCCATCGAGGTAAACGCCGAGTATATCTGTATAGGCGCCGCGTCGGGTTCGCCCCCTGTAGACTGAAGCATAATCATGGCAATGCCGCCTATAACGGCAAAGATGGGCGTTCCGGACAAAGCCATAAGAACAAGCAAAAGTATTACCGGGGTCTTCGCCATCCAGGCAAGGTCGTAAAGGCTGTTTACCCAGGAATAAAAAGGCTCGGGGGGAACAAAACCCCAAAAGATCTTTGCCACAGCCGGCAGGGCCAAAACCGTTCCGGCAAGTATGGCAGCGAAGCCCATCGCCTTGCCCGCCTTCCCTTCAATCTGGAGGGCAAAACGCAGGGCTATCACCCCAAAACACAAGGGCATGGCACAGGCAAAAAAGCGGTCGGTCAAACCTGTGACGCTGCCAAAAAAAGAAAAACTTATAATATAAGACCCCGAAAGGGCATATTTGATAAAAGAAACTGAATTCCACGCCAAAATGGAGCTTATTAAAATCGCCGTCAGCTTGCAAAGGAAAGACAGGGTATTTTTGATTTTTTCGTTTTTGATGAACTGGGTTATGGTGATGGAGATATGCTCTTTTGACAGGGTAGTGAGCATTGCGGCAAAAAACCCCAGGACAAGAAAAAGCTGGGTCATAAGGGTCCGGGGCGAAATAGTTATGGCAAACCGTTTTAAAAAAGCATCCAGAACCGGAAGCAGGGCCAAAAGGGCAATCGAGGCATAGCAGATAATTTTTTCCAGTTTTCCCAGAATTGCCCCTCCCCCGGAGGAGAACCTTATCCAGCCGGCCAGGCGGCGCTTCCCGATGGAGTTTGCCTTGTTTCCCATAAATGCCGCCTATTTACCTGCCCGGTATTTTGTCAGGATTTCGCCCATCTTCTGGTAGACTTCCCGGTCAAAGGCGGTTCCCAAAAGCTTTGGGGTCGAACGCTGTACGTCATCGCGCCAGGCGTTTTTTTGGGATGCGCTAAGGCGGTTAACGACAAGGCCGCTCTTGGTCATGGTACTTATGGCATTGGCGACTGTCTTTGCCATGGAGCTGTCAAATTCCGAAGCAATGCGCCGGGTAACCCGGAGTATGGCGTTCTGGTTTTGGGGACTAATCCTGTTCCAGGTAACCTTGTTGATAACGATGCCCCCCATAAAAGGCGCAATTGGGGTATCCATCATATTTTTAAGATCAGTGTGAAGCCGGGCAGGGGCAACCGCCGCCGGGCTTTGGTAAAGCGCGCTTATGGCGCCGGCTTTGAGTTTGGTTCCCACATCGGTAAGATCGGTTTCTACCAACTGGAAATTCATTTCGGTAAAAGCGGCGTTTAAATCTTTGGCTTCCGCATTGGTCGCAATCTTCATACGGCGTAAATCATCGGGAATAAAAACCGGATCTTTGGAAAAAATGTAAACCCAATCCGCCCTTGACCAGGCGATTACAAAATAGTCGGTTTTTTCCACCTGTCTTTCCAAAATGGGCTGCACTTCATTAAGCACCAGATCAAGCTCCTTGTTATCCTGTATATAAAAAGGCACGCTTAAGGTCATTACCGCGGGGCACACAGCCGTCAGCCCAAAAGAGGTAAAAATTGCCGCCTGTATATTATTGGCCGAAACGGATTTAAGCATTTGGCTTTCGCCGCCTTCCATACCATCGTGGATAACCCGCATCCGCACTTCCCCGCGGGTTGTCTTTTCCCATTCCGCGGCAAGCTTGTCCAGGGTTACGCCCCAGGCGGAACTGCGGGGCAGCGGAGAGGCTAGCTTTACTTCGACAGCGCCCCCGGATGACCTGCCCCCGCGCTGGGCAAAGGCCGGGTTTAAGGCCAGAGTGGCGATGAACAGGGCCAATATAAGAGGCTTTCCCAAAACTCCGGTTTTTAGGAAAGCAACTTTGGATTTCATAATTTTATTGGTTTTCATAATTAAAACTCCTCTTCGTAGTCGTAATATTCACTATCATATTCATCCGGCGGGGGAAGGAACGAGAAGTAAATATAGGCGTTGTCCAAAAGGAATTGTGCCTTTTTTTGATTGATGATATTTACCAGCCGGGTTCCTTCGTCGGCATCGACATCCACGGCAAGGGCTTTTTCCAGGTTGGCTTTAAAAGACTCATAATCCCGGGCAGGGACGCACACTGTCTGGGCATAGGACACATAAGCCCCGGCGGAATTACCGCCTGTTTTTTCCAGCGCCCGCTCAAAGTGGATTTTTGCCTTTTCTTTGTCGCCGCCCATCATTTCGGGCAAAGAAGCGTAATAAAGGATATAAAATTCGTCCAGGGCGCCGTTATTAAAATCCGGGTCAAGCTCGTAAGCCCTGGCGATCATTTCACCGAATTCCGGCAGCCGGGCGCCCCGCTCAAAGTCAAAGACATCAATAGAATACGCCGAAAGCCCCCCGGCAACGCTCCAGTACAGGAAAGGCACATCCTCTTTTTTGCATTTGGCCAAAAGGGGCGCCATGCTGCCGTCGGCAACGGTTGCGGTACTCAGGCCGGGATATTTTTTGTCCAGGGCTTTGTTGATAATTTCCGCGCCCCTAAGGTAAAAGTTTTTAGCCCTGAGCCTGGCGGCTTCCCGCTCTTCGTATTTCACCGCAGGGAGCATATCCGCCGGCCCCTGGACAAAGGCATTGGCATACATGATAAAAAGGGACCCTGTAGTAAGCTGCAAACCCGAATGATTTGGGTTTTGTTTCAGCAGAGCTTCGTACATTTTTATGGCAAACGGGAGGGCGTCACCCACCAGTTGGGGATCACGGTCACCCGAAAACACCTCATTTGTCCCCGCGCCGCTCAAAGCATTGGAAACAGCGTTAATGGCCATCTTGTTAATGGAACACGAAGCCAAAAGGATAGGGGCGGCCAGCAGCGCCGGCAATGATCTTCGTATTTGTTTCATGTGTCTTCCTTGTTTTAAATTTCTCTTTACTTAAACTTAAACAATTAAAACTATTTTTTAAACCCCCAATAGCCTGATAAAAATTTCCATGCAGACTCTGGCATCGTCTTCCGCCCTGTGGGCGGCGGCAGAGGGTATATTGTAGCCGGCGGCAAGATCCTGAAGCTTGTGAGTCTGGCGCGACGGGTCAAGATCCCGGCTCATGGTCAAGGTGTCGATAACCCTGCTTTCGGGAAGCCTTTGATACGGCGGAACCCAGGGCGTTTCCGCCAAAAGGCCCTGCCCCCCGCACAGCCTTTTTAATTCGGCATTGATAAAACCGCAGTCAAAAGTGGCATTGTGGGCTATAAGCATGCTGTCTCCGATAAAGCGGATAAAGCCGGGCAGCGTTTCTTCGATTGCGGGCTCGCCTATAAGCATGGCATCGGTAATGTGGTTCACCTTTGACGCTTCCGGCGCTATGGGGATACCGGGATTTACCAAAGCAGAAAACCGCGCCGTAATCCCCAGCCGGTCAAACTTGACCGCCCCAATTTCGACAATTTTGTCTTTTTGCGGATCCAGCCCGGTAGTCTCCAGATCGAAAGCCGTAAACAAAGCCCCGCCGGCAAAACGCTGTTTTATTTCGTCGTACTTTCCCATCAGTTACCGATAACCGCGCGGATATCATCTTTGATGGCCGCAAGTTTTTTGCCCGCCTCGGCTTTGGCCTCCGTAAGCCCGCCCTTTCCCAGGGCCGCGTGGCAGGACGCGTAAAATTTGATTTTAGGCTCCGTACCCGAAGGGCGGGCGCTTACCACCGTACCGTCTTTAAGGAAAAACTGAAGCACATCGCTGGGGGGGAGGCCGTCCGCACCGTTAAGGATGTCCCGTACCCGGACCACCTCGATACCCCCCAGGAACTTAGGCGGATTTTTGCGGTATTCCTCCATAATGCGCTTCATGGTAACAGGACCCTCGGGCCCCTGGAAATATTTGGAAATACCCATCTCCTCCCAATAACCGCAGATTTCATAAAGCTCGTTCAGCCGGTCAAGAAGGCTCTTGTTTTTGCTCCGCCAGTAAAGAGTCATTTCGGCGGTAAGGGCAGCGGCGGAAACCCCGTCTTTGTCCCGCACCTCGTTTTCCACCAGATAGCCGTAGCTCTCTTCGGTACCGAACACGATGGAAGCCGAGCCGTCTTTCTCGCATTTTTCCATGATATCGGCTATCCATTTAAAACCGGTAAGGCACTCAAAACATTGGGCGCCGTAATACTCGGCGATTTTTTTCTGCATCCCCGTAGTAACAATGGAATTGACCATAGCAGGCCGGGCAGGCATTTTACCCAGCTCCTTTAATGAAAGGAAAATATAGTCCTCAAGAAGGGCCCCCATCTGGTTCCCGGTAACCAAGGTAAAAACCCCTCCCCCCGCAGCACCCGCCCCCGGCACGGCAATGCCAAAACGGTCGGCATCCGGGTCTGTAGCCATAACCACATCGGCCCTTTCCTTTATACCCAGCTTGATAGCCATTTCAAGCGCCGCCGCCTCCTCGGGATTGGGAAAAGCCACGGTGGGGAAATCGCCGTTCCCCTCCCGCTGCTCCGGCACCGTAATCACCTTTAAGCCAAGACCCTCGAGCACCGGCTCAACCTGGTAGGCCCCCGTACCGTGAAGCGGAGTATAGACGATTTTAACTTCTTTTGCCTTTTCTTTGATAAGAGCGGGCCTAAAAAGGCAGCTTTTTACCATTTCACGGTACGGCCCATCAATCTCTTTATCGATAATGACCAAAAGCCCCTTTGCAAGGGCCTCTTCCCTGGCCATCTCTTTAATTTCGGTAACCGCATTTACCTCGTCTATAATCCCCTTGTCGTGGGGAGGGATAACCTGGGCGCCCGACCCCCAGTACGCCTTGTACCCGTTATATTTAGGCGGGTTATGGCTTGCGGTAATAACGATGCCGGTATCGCAGCCCAGGCGGCGTATGGCAAAAGACAATTCCGGCGTAGGACGCAGCCCCGAAAAAAGGCTGCACGTAATGCCGTTAGCCGCAAAAATCAGCGCCGAAGCCTCGGCAAACTCCGCAGAATAGTGGCGGCTGTCAAACGCAATAACCGCGCTTAATTTTCCGGCCTTAGCCTTTTCCGGCAAAGCCTTAATCAGATAGCCGGCAAGCCCCTGGGTAGCGCTTTTTACCACCAGCGTATTCATGCGGTTATAGCCGCCGCCTATCACCCCCCTAAGCCCCCCGGTGCCGAATTCGAGGTTTTGGTAAAAGCGATCCTCCAGCTCTTTATAATCCCCCGCCTCAAGCAGTTTTTCCACTTCCGCGCGGAAACCGGCATCCTTTTCTTTTGCGATATAATCCTTTGCCCTTGCGGCAACCTCGTTTTGATTCATGGTTTCTCCTTATATAAACAGACGCCGGTTAACGTAACGCCAACCGCGCCCCCCTTAATTTACCTGCCAGCCAAAGCCAACGCGCGGCGAAATAAGCCCCAGGCTGCGCTCCGGAAAGCCTTTGGGGAAGTATATGGTAAAAGCGCCCCCCAGATCGATAAAGAAATGATAACCAAAACGCATGATGAATGAAAGCCCGGCAGCGGCATTGGGCACAAAGGTCTGGTTAGCCGGAGACCAGGGACCGCCTGAATAGGGAGTGAATTCGTCAAACAGAACAGCGGCGCCGCCGCCCAGCGTAACTTTCGCAAACAACGAGTTTTTGATTCTAACCAGATAAATAAAAGAAAGACCCGCGTTTAAAAGGCTCCCCGCCTGCAGCGCCCACTTGGGGTTTTCCCCCAGGAAGTTATAGGTAACGCCAAGCTCCAGGCCGAAAGAACCGGCACGCGAATGGAGCGGCACAACGCCCGCCTTAAAAATACCCCCCGCCGGGTTAAAGGACCGGTCGAGCTCGGCCCCTTTCTGCCCGTAAACGGGCAGAAAAGGCGCCCACGCCGCGGAGAAAAAAACCCCCGGCCCCGAGAGCGGCGGCGGGGAAGGCGTTTCTTCCGCAGGGGTTTCCCCGTCCTCCTGCCGGACAAGAACCGGAGCCGGAACCGGCCGGGGAGGGACAGCCTCAGGCGGCGGCGCTTCCGCCTCTTCGGGGATTTTTGAAAGGAGGAACGCGGCAAGCGCATTCATAACATCCTGCGCCTCATCCGGATCGTAGTACACCATCTCGTCCGTAATAACCAGGCCGCCCGTTTCGGTATCCCAAATCCAAACGCGGGCATGCGCGCCGCCCGCGTCTTCACCGGGGTAAACCTGGGCGGTTATGGCATATTTAAGGCCCGCCGCCTGGCTTTTTTGCGGGGGCAGGTCCGGCGCCGCGGCCGGGGAGTATATGGGTAAAGGCGTAAAACGGCCATCCGCCACGACAGCCTCAAAAAGAATCCGGTCCAGCACGGGATTTTCCCCGCCGGGGAAAACTCCAAAAGGAAGAACGGCGATTTTCCTGCCCGGGCCGTCCTGGGCCAGGGCGGACACCGCCGGAAGCATCACCAAGAGCGCCGCAACATATCGCCATTTGCTTGAGGTCATGGAACTCTCCTTATTGTGTATTGGACTTGTTCAATAACCCGGTTGGTTACCGAACAAGTCCTGCAAAATGCCCCGCATTTTGCTGTTTTTTTAGCGGAAGTTGTTTAAAAACTGAAGTTTTTAAACAACTCTATTATTTTTTTGGCCGGCCCCTGCGGGAAAC
>JAIRLQ010000400.1 GCA_031259345.1 Treponema sp. | reverse complement strand
GTTTTTGGGCTGCGCTTATCCGGGGGGGGTATCAGGGCGCTGTGTATGTTATTGATAAAATTGGCTGTTCCAAAAGGCTAAAGGCGGGTCTAAGGTTTATTATCTTTGCTTTACTGGCTTTTTTTGCGGTTCGTCCTTTGCCGGCCCAGGTTTTGACTTTAGAAAGCGCTTTAAAAAACCTGGGTTCCCAGGAAAGCGGCGGGGCGGAACTGCGCTGGGATCCTTTCTTTGCTTCCGGGGTAATTAGCGCCGGGGGGCATGACGCCGCTTTTCTTTCCGGCGCCCGGGGGGAAGCCGGCCCTGTGCTTCTGGACAAGCGCGATATCCTTAACCTGCCCCTGCCCTATACGGAAGGGGGCGCCCTCCTCTTCCCCGAAAGCTTTGTGGCGGGCCTTAAAAGTGCTTTTACCCGCTATGCCGAAAATGACGCCGGGCGTTACCGTATCGCCGCCATAATCATAGATCCCGGGCACGGCGGCAGGGACACGGGCGCTGTCGGGGAGCATGTTTTTGATGGTAAGCCCTACAAATTGTTAGAAAAAGACTTGGTTCTTAATGCCGCCCTGTACCTCAACGGCAGGCTCAGGCAGGCTTTTCCGGACAAACAGGTGCTTATGACCCGTAGCGGGGACAGCTTTCCCTCTCTGGAAGAGCGCGCGGCCCTGGCAAATTCGGTGCCGCTTAAAGACAACGAAGCCATTATCTATATTTCGATACACGCCAACGCGTCGTTTAAAAAAGATGCCCGGGGGTACGAAGTGTGGTACCTTTCCCAGGGCTACCGCAGGAATGTCCTGGATAAATCAAAATATGAGGACGATTCTATCTTTTCTATAGAAAACGATATGATGCAGGAAGAGTACACTACCGAATCCATTTTGATGGCCCAATCCATCCTTAAAAGAATGGGCGAGGCCGTGGGCAGGACTATGCCGTCTCGGGGCCTTAAGGAAGAAGAGTGGTTTGTGGTGCGGAATGTCCACATGCCCTCGGTTCTGGTAGAGCTGGGTTTTGTAACCAACGAAAAAGATGCCGCTCTGATGCGGGACGACGCGTACTTGAAGAACCTTGCCGAAGCGTTATATAAGGGAATTACCGATTTTATCGGCCTGTTTGAACGTTCCGGGGGGTTTACCGCGCTGAATGAGTAACGCTGAATGAGTACCAATTTAGAAGACAATACAAAAAATATCCTTACCGTCTTTCAGGAATTTTTTGCCGCCCGCCTGAGCCGCAGGTTTTTTTATCTTGTCTGTATCTCCCTGTTTGCCCTGGCTGAATTCCTTGTTTTGGGTATGTCAAGGCATGTCTTTGTCTTTTACGATGCCCGGGACGGGTCTGTGGTGGTGGAAACCCGGCAGATTAAGCGGGCTTCTTCCCCCGAAACTGCTATACGCCGCTATGTGGACGAAGCCCTGCTGGGGCCGGTTTTACCGGAACTGGCGCCCCTTTTTCCCAAGGGAAGCAGGCTTGTGTCCCTGCTGTTCCGGGGCGGGACGGTGTACGCCGATATTTCCCAGGATGCGCTGTTTCCGGTGGAAGGGGGCGATGTGTTCCGGAGCTGCCTGACGCTTAACAAAGGGATAAGGAGGAATTTTCCATCCGTAAAGGATGTAAAACTCTTTATCGGCGGAAACGAAATTTTTTTTAGCGAATTTTCAAAAATTTTTGCGGAACCTGCCGATAATAATGTTAAAACCGGGCAAAAGGCGTTGACAAATTAAGAGTATCTTATATACTTACTTAATAACTGGTTTTTAGATACATTTAGTGCAAATGAAAGGAGCTTTGAATGAAACGGATATTCATTCTTCTCACAGTCGCGTTGTTCGTAGTCGGGACCCTGGTTGCCGAGGAAGGCGTCCTCATTGACTTCTCCAAGCTTGCGGCAGACATTCATGTTAAAGTTGGAGAAGATGATCAGGACACAGCGCCCAATCAAAATCGCCACACGGTAATGGAATACTCCCCGGCGATTGGTCAGTTTACCGATGCCCAGAAGGCTATTATGAAGACTTCTTTGGCCATCGCAAACTGGAACGTTACGTTCTCTTCTTCCTCCCGGACGGTTGCTGCTTTGCAGAATACCTATACCCGGGAAGCCCCATCCAAACAATGGGGTACGGTCATGGGTGTCAGGGTGCATTACCCTGTGGAGAATTTCTACTCCAAGGCTTATATCAGGCCGCCTTTTGAAATCCCCGCCTATGAGGCTCCTGCCGATGTATCGGATGATGGGACTATCTCGGCGCAGACCGACGATTCCGGCGCTCCCGTGTCGGGCCCTCCCTACCGGTTTACCACCGAAAACGAGAACAAGGTTCCTACTCAGGACAATCCCGCTTATGGCGTAATCCACAATGTGGGCACCATTAAAGCGGTGGCGGTTAATGCCTACGGCCTTAACTTCCCCCACGGCCTTAATATACTTCTTCTCGATTCCAATGGTGTGGAAAAGCCGGTGTTTATGGGCTATCTTGATTACGATGGCTGGGCGGAGCTTACCTGGAATAATCCCCAGTACATTCAGGATGTGCGGAACCGGGAGATGCGGATCTATCCAATTTATCCTACCAGCACCCCCTTTGTGAAGTTCAATGGTTTCCGGCTTGACAGGGATGCCGACAGGATTGGCGGCGATTTTATCGCGTATTTCAAAGATGTTAAAATAGTCTACGATAAAGCCGTTATCGAAACCGATCGCGACATTGACGACGAGAAACTTTGGGGTATAATTAACACCCGCGAGAATGCCAGGCGTGTTTGGGAAATGGAGCGCTTTGGTGAGAACCAGGTTAACCAGTACCTCGAAAGGCAGAAGCAGGCGAAAGAGCCTTATGATGAAATCAAAGGCGTTCAGTTTACTCCTACCCCCGGAAATAGCGATCAGTAGGCTAATAGTCCTGTCCATAAAGTTAAGCGGCTTTATGGGCAGACGCTGAGTTAACCCGGCCGGGGTTTTCCGGATCCGGAAAGGGCTGTCTGGATACTGCGTGCGCAGAATCCGAGGCAGCCTTTTTTTTAGGCTATTAGACGGTTATTAAGAATGGAAGTATCGGTACCCGAACAGAACGCCCTTAGGAAACAGTATGACGAACTCCTGGAAGCCCGAAAACTGGCGGTTCAGGAATTGCAGATCCGAATTGAAGGGTTTTTACGCAGTATGGCTTCCCATCCTTCGGTAAAAATCAGGGTCAAGGATTTTACAAGTTATTTTAAAAAATATATCAAGTTCCTTAAAAACGGAGTAAATCCAAGGAAATCTCTGATAACCGATATTATCGGGATGCGCATTGTATGCCCTTTTTTGGAAGATCTTGCGGTTGTGGAAGAACTTTTAAAGAACAACTTTGAAGTTATCGAAGCAGAGCGCAAAGGCGGGGATCATACGTTTAGGGAGTTTGGCTACGAGTCTATCCACCTCCTTATAAAGATCCCCAAAGAGCTGCTGGATATTACAGGCCCTACGGGCTGCGATGTGGCGGAGATTCAAATCCGTACGATTTTACAGGACGCCTGGGCGGAAGTGGAGCATGAGTTGGTTTACAAGGCGGAGTTTACCCCCTTTGACGCCCCCATGAAGCGGAAACTGGCGGCGGTAAACGCAAGCCTTTCCCTGGCGGACATTATTTTCCAGGAAATCCGAACCTACCAGCGGCAGCTTAACGGTGAATTGGGCAAACGCCGGGAGTCTTTTTTTAGAAAGATTGAAGAATCTACCGATGCCTTGCTGTTTCAGGAGCAAAAACCGGCAGTTCAGGAAGAAGATCGGCGCCGGCTTCCCCCTTCTACCGAGTCCATTGACGAGCTTCTTCTTAATGCCCTGTATGCCCACAACAAAAATCAATTTTCCGAAGCTATTTCTTTTTATACCAAAATCTTTGAACTTAACCCCGATGAAACTATTGCCGCCCTTATCTACAAGCACCGGGGCATGGCTTTTTTTGCCCGTTCAAACTATGAAGAGGCGGTTAACGACTTTGTAAAATCGCTGGAACTTGATCCTAAGTCGTACAAATCCGCTTATTATATGGGCATAGTTTATGCCGTACTCCGGCGGCATTACGAAGCGGTAGAAGCCTTTAATAAATCACTTTCGATTAATCCATACCAGCCCTATTGCCTTTTCCGCAGGGGCCAGGCTTATTACCACCTGGAGGATTTCCCCCAGGCTTTGGCGGATTGCGAAGCCGCCCTTGCAATGGAATCCTTTGAATCGGCAAATAAATTCAGACAGCTCTTGTTAAGCAAATTAAAAATGTAAGAGACGTCTTAATCAACCAACCCCGTGCGGAACGGACGGAGTATTGGACACGTGCGAACCGGCGTTTGTGAATCAGCGTTTCCCTAATCTTGCTCTTTGGTTTTTTTGATCTGGCGGATGAACTCCGCCAAATCAAGGTCTTCCTGTTTAATATGCTCTATCAGCCAGTGGACTATCACGGAATTGACTTTTTCGCCCAGGCTTTCCGATGAGCCTTCCCGCTTTTGTTCAGTCCTTAGGGCGTTGACAACTTTTACAAAATCATCGTGGAGCTGTTTGTGTTCCCTAAAGCCGGGGTAGTTATACTGCCGCTGCAAGTTTTCTTCGTCGCCAAAATGGCGCACCACATAATTTGCCAGGAAGTCCAGGGTTCCCTCAAGGTATTGGAAGCTTTGGTTTTTGGCGCAGGCATCGGCAAGGTTACTGGTCAGCCGGAAAATTTGCTTGTGCTGGCTGTCAATTTCGCTGTTTCCGGTAGCAAGGTCGTCGCTCCAGGCAATGCCGTTTTTCCAGGATTCTTCGTCTTGCCCCGATTCGCCGTATTTTAAGAAAGATGAACCCTTTCCTGATTTGCCTGGCAGGTACTTCCGCAGTTTTGCCAGCACTTCGCTAAAGTCCAGCGGTTTTCCGACATGGTCGTTCATACCCGCTTCGAGGGATTTTTCTATGTCTTTCCTAAAAACATTGGCGGTCATTGCGACTATTGGAATGGGCTTTTTACGGACAACAGCCCTTTTATCACCGGAATTTATACCGAAGCTGCGCTCCAGCTCGCGGATTTTTCGGGTAGCTTCGTAACCGTCCATTTCGGGCATCTGTACATCCATAAAAATCATGTCGTATTTTTCCGGGTTTTTTGTAAATATTTCCACCGCTTCATAGCCGTTGGC
>JAIRLQ010000379.1 GCA_031259345.1 Treponema sp. | reverse complement strand
TAAAGCCGCAATTAAACACGGCAAAAAAAATGTTATTGATACCAGTCAGGCATAGTTTTTAATTTGTAAAGGGATTAAAGAGCCACAACCGAGAGCCGAAGATTTCTTCGGCTTTTTTTATGTAGTAATCTTTGTTTAATAAAGCAAAACGTTTTCTTCCGCCGTGTTTTTGCGCCAGCTCCTCTGTGTATTCATGCAATGGATAAATTGTGCGGCCTTTAGCGCTCTCTTCGTAATGGGTGATAATCGGGATTAAGCCTGCCTTGTCGAGCCGTGTGCCTGTTTCGGTTTTTTTTAATTGGGCAAAAAGCAATCCGCCCAGGATGGCATCTTTATCCTGTCCTGCATGGGCCGAAACAAAATTGCCAAGTGAATAAATACAAAGGGTTTCGCCGGAATCTGCCCTTGTAATCTGTTCCACAGGCTGGATCACATGCGGATGGTGTCCAAGTATAAGATCTGTGTTATGTTCTGCCAGAAAGGCCGCAAGCTCCCTTTGGGCAGGCGAAGCGCTTTCTTCATATTCATTACCCCAATGCATCGACACTACCATGTAGTCGCAAAGGGAACGGAGGGCGTCAAGTTCCTTGGACATGAGCTCCCTGTCGGCAAGTGAAACAAGATATTGTTTGTTTTTGGGAAAGGGGATGCGGTTTGTACCTGTTGTGTAAGACAGAAACCCAACTTTGATTGTATTTTTTTCTATAATACAGAAGGGCGTTTCCCGTTCTTCATTGGATTTAAAGATACCGAGACAGAAAACGTCCGGGTATGTACTCCAGTATTCTATGGTAGAAAGGATTCCGGTCTCTCCCATATCAAGGGCATGGTTGGTTGCATGATTGATTACGTCAAAGCCTGTTGCCGCAAGCGCGTCGCCTGCCTCTTTTGGAGTATTAAAAAGCGGATAGCCTGAATAAACGGAATTGGACGGGCCAAAAACGGTTTCCTGGTTTACAAAGGCTATATCCGCTTTTTCAATATATTGCTTTATATGTTCGTAAAGGGGGAGAAAACTGTACCCGGTTTTTTTTGAAACAGGATCCGTGATGTTAAATTCTTCAAGTATTGGGGTTTGAAAGAGATTGTCCCCTGCCGCAACAATAGTAACAAAATGTTCCTTTTCAACCGTTTCTGCCGGTGTTTGTTCCTGCGGAAACAAGGTTTCCCGGACAGGGGGGCTGGTTTCTTGTTTAACTGCGGAAGCCCCGGCGCATGAAAAACATAAAATGGCAAAAAACCAAATGTATCTGACTTTCATTTAATTAAGGCTCTGTACACTTAAAATGGCAGGAATGCCGCGAATATTTTTAATGACATTTTTAAGGGATGCCGAATCTTCCAGTTGAACTGTAAAAAAGCCGGATAAGCGCGAAGGTGAGCTTTCGTTGAGCCTTCCTTCAATAAGATGCCCGTGATTTTTCCTTACCGCCCCTTCGATTTCTGAAAAAAGATTTGCCATGTAACGCGCTTCTATTTTAAAACGCTTTACCAGAAGAGAGCCGGAATTTTCCCATTGGGTTTCTATTTTTCTTTCTTCAAAGTCGGGTATATGCGTAATGCTGCGGCAGTCTTTCCGGTGGATTATGATGCCCCGGCCCCGGGATACATATCCTATGATTTGATCGCCGGTAATTGGCTTGCAACAGCGGGCAAAACGAACCATCATATTTTTTTCATCTTCTACCTTTACATGAAAGATGGAGTTATATTCCCTTTGGGGGGGGATAACTTCCTGAAGCTTAAGTTCATTTTCCGCAAGGGGCGCTGCCGCCGGCGCTTCGGGAATTTCGCTTGGCGGCTTTTTCTTGGCCTGGGTGGTTTTTTCGTTTGACAAGCTTTCGTCACTTATTTCCAGCCAGGAACGAATCTTGCTTCGGGCCTTTGATGTTTTTACAACACGCAGCCAATTGATATGAGGATGGGCTGAGGCGGAAGTTATGATTTCTATTGTCTGTGTGTTTTTAAGTTTGGAACTTAAAGGGATGATAACGCCATCGGCTTTAGCGGCGGAACATTTATCCCCGATTGCGGAATGTATATTATAGGCAAAATCTATAGGGGTTGATCCTTCCGGTAACTCAACGACTTTTCCCTGGGGGGTAAAAACAAAAATTGAATCTTTAAGTATTTCTTTTTTGAGTTCGTTAAGAAAATCCGGGGAAGATAAAAGCGGAAAACTGTCTTTTTCTTTCCATTCCCTAAGACGGTTAATGAAGGATATATCCAAAGGCTTTACAAGATCCCGGGAAGCGCCTCTTTTATACAGCCAGTGGCTTGCGATGCCGTTTTCGGCAATGTGATTCATCTCGTGAGTACGGATTTGTATCTCTATTTGACGACCGTCTTGTGTGATGATTGTAGTATGAAGGCTTTGATAGCCGTTTGATTTGGGCCTGGCAATATAATCTTTAAAGCGTCCTTCCAGGGGCATCCAGAGTTTATGAACTATTCCCAAAAGGGTATAACAATTTTCTATGCTTTCGCAGATAATTCTAACGCCAAAAAGGTCGTAAATTTCTTCGGCGTTCTTGTTGCGTTTTCGCATTTTTTGATAAATAGAATAAAAATGTTTGGCCCTGCTTTTGATTTTGATATGTATACCCGCAATTTTTGATTCATTTAAAATTTTTTCTTTGACGGAATCAAGAAAAACGCGGCGCTCATCCTTCTTTTCAGAAATAATTTCTTTTATCTGAAGATACGCTTCGTGATTTATTTCTTTAAGGGAAAGATCTTCAATCTCTTCTTTAATGCGGGAAATTCCAAGGCGGTCTGCAAGGGGAGCAAATATATCAAGACATTCCTGCGCGCATTGTTTGCGCCCTTCCGGCGAAAGGGCGGAGTCAGTGCGGAGCAGGTATAACCTGTCCGCCAGTTTAATAAAAATAACCCGGATATCCTCTATCATGGCAAAAAACATTTTTCTGATATTTTCCGCTTCATGCTGGGTTTTGTTTTTTGTCTGAAGAAAACTAATGTTTGCGGTTCCGCATGCAAGAGAGGCAATGGTTTTTCCAAAGGCATTTTCAATTTCTGGCCGGGTGATTTTGTTTTTTTCGAGGCTGTCCAGAATAATGGCGGCTGTGATGGTTTCGGCATCAAGATTAAGATCTAAAAGAATGTCCGCCATTCCAAGAGCGCGTAATTTATCGCCTGAAGTTTTTTCTGTAAGGAAAATGGCTGTTTTTATATTTTCAATATCCTTATTTGAAAAGAAATTGATTTTTTCTAGAAAAATGGCCTGGCTGTTTTCTTTGCTTGTTTTCATGCTTAAGGCGCCTTTCTTGTTTTGCCGCCAATGACCCGTTCTTTTCCGCTTAAATCGGGGAATATTTCCGGGGTTTCAAAACCGCCGGACAATAAATATCCGGCAATTTTTTTTATCTGCCGCGGATCTGCTTCAATAAAAAGACTGCCGGATCCTTCCAGATAGCGGGAAGCTTCCGCGCAGATTCGGCGGATAATGTCGAGGCCTTGAGGTCCGCCGTCAAGGGCAATGCGCGGCTCTTTTTTGACTTCCGGGGCCAGGGTTTCTATTTCGGCGCTGGATACATAGGGCGGATTGGCAACAATTAAAGAAAATGAAGGGGGGGAGGGGAATTGTGCATTGAAAGAGAAAAGGTCTGCATGTATAAAATTTATTTTTTTGGGGCTTCCCAAGAGATTTTCCGCATTGATTTTTGCAATAGTAAGCGCTTTTTTTGAAATGTCGGAAGCCCATACTTCCCATTCGGGGTGTTCATGTTTTAATGAGATTGCTATGGCCCCCGAGCCGGTACATAAATCCAATACCTTAAAGTTTTTTTGGTTTTTGTCGCGGGCGGAATATTTTTTTAATATTGTTTCAACAAGCAGTTCTGTGTCTGGGCGGGGAACAAGAACATCGGGATTGACAGTAAAGTCGAGGCCCATAAATTCTTTGCGCCCCAGAATGTATGCAACAGATTCCCCGGAAATGCGGCGGAGGAGCAAGTTGTTAAAATAATTGTAGTTTTCCGGGGTAACTGTGTCATCTCCGTGAATGACAAGATCCGCCCTGGTACAGTGAAGGGTTTGGGACAATAAAAGGGCGGCGTCAAGATCGGGCGATTCAATGTGGGATGCGGCCAGATGAGATTTTCCTCCGGCAAGGATTTCCCGAATAGTCATCAGGGCGGAGATCTAGGACGCGGTTGCCCGCAATAGTTCTTCACGTGCATTAAGTTTTAATGCTTCAAAAACTTCTTCCACATCTCCTTCCATTATTCTGTCGAGTTTATAAAGAGTAAGCCCAATGCGATGATCCGTAATACGGTTGTCGGGGAAATTATAGGTTCGGATTCTTTCGGATCTGTCCCCCGTGCCCACCTGGCTTTTACGGGCTTCGGCCCTTTCTGAAGCGGCCTTGGCTTCTTCCATTTCGTAGATACGCGCCCTAAGTACACGCATGGCTTTTGCCTTGTTTTTGATTTGGCTTTTCTCGTCCTGACAATGGACAACCAGCCCGGAAGGAAGATGGGTGATGCGCACCGCTGAATCTGTGGTGTTGACGCACTGGCCGCCCGGCCCGCCGGCCCGCATTACATCGATGCGAAGCTCTTCGGGTTTTATGTCAATTTCGGTTTCGTCCGCTTCCGGAAGCACAGCAACGGTAACCGCTGATGTATGGATGCGCCCGGACGCTTCGGTAGCGGGAACGCGCTGTACCCGGTGGACACCGGATTCATAGCGCAGATTTTCGTAGACATTTTTGCCGGAAATTGAAAAAACGATTTCTTTGATGCCCCCAAGCTCGGTTTCGTTAATGTTCATGATTTCAAATTTCCAGTTTTTGGTTTCGGCAAAACGGGAATACATACGGAAAAGATCCGACGCAAAGAGAGCGGCTTCTTCGCCTCCGGTTCCGGCCCGGATTTCCATAATAATGTCTTTTTCGTCCAGGGGGTCCCGGGGAATGAGAAGAAATTTTAGCCTGTCTTCGTTATCTTTAAGACGGGTTTCAAGGTCTTTTAATTCTTCCCTGGCGAGTTCCTTCATTTCGGGATCTTTTTCGTCCTGTATAAGGGCTTTGGCTTCTTCAACCTTGTTTTTTAGGCCTTCGATATCATTATTTGAATTGGAGATTTCGCTTAAATAAGAAAACTCCTTCATTATATCACGGTACTTTTTTTGATCTTTTACAATATCCGGGTTTTGAACCAACCTGGATACTTCCTCAAAACGCAGAAGCAGGGAATCGAGACGTTCATTCACTTCCGATTTTCTCCTTGAATTGAGGACACGAATATATCACAAGTTCCATGGGGTCATCTTTATTTGAAAAAGTTGCCATGGACTTGAAAACCGTATCTTGAATTCGGCAGTTTCCGTTGGAACTGCAAATGGGACAGGAACCGTTACCCCGCATATTTATTTCAATCTGCATAAATACATTATACTAAAAAATGCAAAACAGGAATAGAGGACAGAACACAGCCGGCAATTTTTATTTAACGTTATATATGGATTTTAGAGGCAAATTTAAGGCCGCTTTTCCGGATTTAGTATTAAGGGAACCACCGGAAACTGAAGTTTTTAGAGGTTCCCTTAAATGTAAAATTGCTGAGGGTTGGCAAATGTCTCTGTTATGGTTCACAATTTCCTGCTATAATGAGAAGAGATGCTGTTAAAGAAAGTCACTAATAAAGTCAGGAATTTGGCTTCCTTTGTTGCTTCCAAAACGGGCTTTTTGGCAGACCGGATTCTTGTGCGTATACCCTGGGGGGAGAAGCGGCCTTTCCTTATTGTCGCCGGGGGAGCTTTGGGCGTTCTGATTGTTCTTGTGCTGATTCTTTTTACCGTTAATGCTGGGAAACGCGGACAGGACAGGGCCCGGCCCGAGGCGGTCATTGCAATTCCGGCGGAGGATTTTTTTCTGCCTGAAGAACCTGATTATTTACCTGGTTTGCTTTTTGAGCGGGATCCGGAAGCGCCCTGGACAGCCGGGGAAGCCGGGCGTTTTTGGAAAGATCCCGGTTCCGAGGACGGCGATTTTTGGCGGGAAGAAATGAGCAGAGTTATTGATAAACTCATGGAAAGCGTTCCGTGACAGGGAGTGTTTTGTGAGGAAAGCTGTAGATAGAAATCAACAAGCCCGCCGCAAGCGGACGGGGTATGTACCCTTCGCAACAAATCGAGGTACATTCCCTTGTCCCTGGATGCTCTTTGCCCTGGCATTGATCCTGGGGCTTTCATTTCTTTCCTGCAAAACCCCGCCAAAAGCGGATACTTTAGCCGAAACGGAAGGGGATATTGGCCCTGAATTTCCTTTTGAAGAGGAAGCTGCAGGCGGAGAAACCGCGGAAACGGCCGGGAAAACAGGTGCAAGCGAAGAACCCGCGAAAATAACCGCGGAAAAAGACGAAGCGCAGGAAGCGCCGGTAATAGATGAGCCTCCGGAACTTGATAATTCCGGAGCGGATGCCGATAGTTCAGACGGCGCTTCTGAAGAGGAAGCTCTTGCAGTACCTTTGTATGATGTTCCCGAAACAACGCCGCCGCCCCGGGCGCCGGAAGATGCATATACGGATGAGGAAGAGCGATTGCCCGAGACAAAGCCGGAAGCCCCGGCAGAGGAAGCTCCGCCCCCGCCTTCTCCGCCTGTTCGGGAAGATGTGCCCCCGCCTTCTCCGCCTGTCCGGGAAGATATGCCCCCACCTTCTCCGCCTGTCCGGGAAGATATGCCCCCGCCTCCCGGGGCTGTGGAAAAAGAGCCTGAAACAAAGCCGGAGCCTCCCCCGCCGCCCGCTTTTATACGGCCGCCCGAGCCCCCTTCATCGCCGTCTCAGCGGGAAATTGCCCCCGCCCCTGAGGCGCCTGTTTCCCCGGCGGAAAATCCGCCCGCGCCCGGAGATAACGGAATCACTTTTTCCCGGACTGTCCGGGCTACGGTTGGGCAGCTTATTGAGGTGCCTTTTAGGGGAACCGGCTGGGTTTACCTTGGGGAAACAGGTGCTAGAAGGGGCCTTGCCTATGATTCCAGACGCCTTGACCCGGAAGGCCAGAGCTTTATTTTCCGGGCGGAAGCCGCCGGGACTTATTTCCTTAAGTTTTATAAACAGGATTTTATTAACGATTATATTATTAATGATTATGTCCAGGCAATTGTTGGGGAAGCGCCGGATACTTCGGTTCTGGGCTGGTTTAATCCGCCTGTTGACAGGGGCAGGGTAATAGCCGAACCGCGGTGGCCGGAAGTCGATGTTCCGGAGGCGGCGCTTCCGCAAAAAGAAAACCCGTCCCCGGCGCCGGCCGGTGAGGTGCCTGCTCTTCCGTCTGAGCCTCCTTCCGCGCCGGCCGGTGAGCCGTCCGCCGCTGTTCCGCCAGAGCCCCTTTCCGCGCCGGCCGGTGAGCCGCCTGCTGGTCCGCCTGAGCCTCCTTCCGTGCCGGCCGGTGAGCCGTCCGCCGCGGCTCCGCCTGTACAGCCGCCGGCCGTTTCCGTAAAACCCTCCGCGGCAGAGCCGCCTGCCGATGCCGGGCCGGACGAATATG
>JAIRLQ010000375.1 GCA_031259345.1 Treponema sp. | reverse complement strand
TTACGGACAAAGTCCTGTAAGGCCAACTGATTGACCGTGAGGGCCTCGGTCTTCTCCTGCCGACCGGGAACACCGTCCCGGAGCCACTGGAAAGCAACCTGAAAGGCTTCATCCTCGGTCTTCTTTCCGGTGGAGAGGGGTTTGAGATACTTGCCCGATTGACTCTTGAAAGCAACCGAAAAACATGTCCGGTCGGACCGTTTGAAAACAGAAAAGGGGTACTTGTTCACAATGCCGCCCACTGAAACCGGCATTGAAACTGGGAAAAAACGAAGTTTTTATGCCAGTTTATGTGCCAGTCGTGTTTATCAATAGGATTGTGAACGCCCCTCGTGGGGTGGTTCATCACCTAATTCATTATAACATAAAGAATTAGGCTACTTTGGGGAGTGGAGGATTCGAACCTTCGAAGGCTGAGCCAACAGATTTACAGTCTGCCCCATTTGACCACTCTGGAAACTCCCCTTAAAACCGGGTGGTAAACCGGTCCAAAACCGTAGTGGCTTTGTGATGGTATTACGTTAACATAAAACACGACGAACATCAAGTCCCCATCAGCTTTATATTACAAAAAATTAACCGCGGATTTTGCGGAAAATAATGACTGGCGCCCAAGCAGTAAGTACCAAACGTGCGGAGCGAAAAACCTCCGGGAGGCCGATGGCATAATGACAACAAAGCCTATGCCGCCGGGGTGTCTTTTTCACAAAAACCGTATTGACAGTTCGTTTATGGCGGTATAAGTTATATCTGTCAAACTTTGTAAGTTTGAACTAACATATTGACGTTACAGTCCACAAGGAGTTTTTATGAATGCCGGGACGGAACAAAAAAACGGGAGCGGCCTTCTTGTCTATTCCAGCAAAACGGGGAATACCAAAAAACTTGCCGAAGGCATACGGGAGGGCCTTGCGGCGGCCCTGACGGGCGAAGAAATACGCCTTGCCACGGTAGAAGAAAATCCCGACCCAGCCGGGGCATCTTGGATTCTTTTGGGTTTTTGGGCGGACCGGGGAAGCGCCGACCAAAAGACTTTACAGTACCTAAAATCCCTGGAAGGCCGGAGGCTTGGCCTTTTTGGCACCCTGGGAGCTTACCCCGATTCGGCCCACGCCAGGGACATAAGCCAAAAGGTAAAGGGCCTGGCTGCCGAAAAAAACACTGTCCTGGGCTGTTTTTTATGCCAGGGCAAGATAGACCCGGCCCTGACAGAGCGTTTCAAGAGCCTGCCGGCGGATAACCCCCATGCCATGACAGAAGAAAGAATGAAACGCCACCTGGAAGCTGCAAAACATCCCGATGAAAACGACATTAAGGCCGCGGTCAGCGCTTGCCTTGCTATGGTTAAAGCCCTGCCGGAGGGCGCTACGTGAAATTCCGCAGAATCCACGCGCTAATCGGGGCGGTATCCCTCTTGCTGGTCCTGTTCTTTTTTTTCGGCCTCTTTTTCGGGAGCGTAAAAATCTCCCTTGGTGAAATCGGGGCCATTCTTTCCGGCAGGGATACGACCAGCGCCGCGGCAAAAATAATAAACGGCATACGCCTCCCCAGGATTGTGATGGCGCTCCTCGTAGGCATGATGCTTTCCGCTGCGGGAACCATCACCCAGGCAGTGTTCCGAAATCCCCTGGCCGACCCCTACATCATCGGCATCAGCTCAGGGGCGGTAAGCGGGGCCGTTCTGGCCTTTATCCTCAAACTACCTGATATATGGTATGGAGTCTTTGCTTTTTTTACCGCCATGGGAACGGCCTTTCTTATTTTCCGCCTTGCCGGAAAGCGGGGCAAGACCGATACCGCCGCGCTCCTTATAATAGGCGTGGCAGTTTCCGCCTTTTTGGGCGCCCTTACGTCGTTCTTTATGTATCTGGCCGGGCAGGATTCCTACCGGGTCATGGTCTGGACCATGGGCTATCTGGGCGCGGCGTCCTGGTCCAGGGTAGGGCTCCTCGTAATCCCCCTGGTCCTTTCCCTTCTCTACTTTCTCTACTACCGCCACGATGTGGACGCCCTCCTTTTGGGGGACGAAGAAGCCCATTCGCTGGGCATACCGGTAGGCAATCTAAAACGCCAGCTCCTCGTTGTGGTGAGCCTCATAGCGGCCTTTTCCGTGGCCTTTACCGGCATGATAGGCTTTGTGGGCCTCATCGTTCCCCACGCCGTGCGGCTCTGCATAGGGAGCAGTCACAGCCGCCTCCTCCCCTTGGCCGCCTACACCGGCGGCATATTTCTCCTCTTTGCCGATACCCTGGCAAGGACCCTGCTCTCCCCCATCGAAATTCCCATAGGGGTCATCACCGCGTTTTTCGGCGCTCCGTTTTTTTTGTTCCTCGCCGTTATGAACGGAAAAGGCAGAGCCCATGCTTAAAGCCCAGGGAATCAGCTTTGCCTACCACCAGCGGCTTATTCTTAACGATATATCCCTTTCCCTTAAAGCGGGGGAATTTTTGGGTTTTCTGGGCCCCAACGGTTCAGGAAAATCGACCTTCCTCAAAAACCTTTTGGGTTTCCTTAAACCAATACGGGGCCGCATTGTGTTTTCGGGTGAATCGGCGCCGGGCGAACCGGTATCCGGCGTGTCCGGAACCGGGGCTTCGGCTGTTCCGGATACGGCAAGCGCCGCGGGAAGGCTTGAGCGCTCCCGGCGTCTTGCCTTTGTGCCGCAAAAATCTATGCCCGCCGCATCCGTTTCGGTGCGGGAACTCATGCTTATGGGGCGGCTGCCCCACATGCGGGACCGCTGGAGCGGCTATAGCAAAGCGGACAAGGAAAAAGTTGAAGAAGTTCTTGGAGTACTGGGCATACGCGATATGGCCGAACGGAACATTTTGAACCTTTCGGGCGGCGAACTGCAAAAGGTGATTATCGGGCGCTGCCTGGTTCAGGAAGGGGACATACTACTTCTGGACGAAGCCACATCGGGCCTGGACCTTAACCATACCATCGAGATCATGGAACTGATGCGGAAAAAGGCCGACCAGGAGGCAAAAACCATCGTGGCGGTGCTCCACGATCTCAACCTGGCCTCCCAATACTGCGACCGCATCGTACTTCTTAAAAACGGCTCCCTGCGCTACCAGGGAAGCCCCGCCGAAATACTCACCGGAGAAGTTGTCGAGGACATCTACGGCATAAAGGCCGTGGTAAAAACCGACGAATACGGCAGACCCTTTGTGCTGCCCCGCCGCTCCGCCGAGCCCAAGGAGGCAGGCCGTGTTTAGTGAACGTTTCCGTTCCCACCACGATGCCGAGGCGGGCCTCGAAGCCATGCTGGGTAAGCCAAAGGGACACCTGGGACGTCTCCTCAAGATGAAAAGCTGGGCGGATGTGGAAAAGAAACTGCGTGACGGCCCCGGCGCCCAGGAACGAAGCCTGCCCAGAGGCATCTATATTCACGTTCCCTATTGCGACAAGATATGCAGCTTCTGCAATCTTAACCGGAAGGAACGGGGCAGGGCTGACCTTGACGCCTACGCCGCCTATATAGCCGGCGAACTCAAAGCCTTTGGCGAATATCCCTATGTCAGGGAGCAGCCCTTTAACTCGGTGTACTTTGGCGGCGGCACTCCCACAGTGCTTTCCGTTGACGGATTTGCCCTCATACTCAGGGCCCTAGGCGATCATATCCCCCTGGCCGCCGGCTGCGAAATAAGCGTTGAGACAACCCAGCACAACCTGGGGGTACAAAAGGCCCTGGCCCTCTCGGAACTGGGCGTAAACCGCTTCAGCGTGGGCATACAGACCTTTTCAGACCGGGGCAGGAACGTCCTGGGGCGGACCTTTAACGGCGAAAAATCCCTGGAAGCGCTCCGGGAACTCAGGGCCGCCTTTACCGGCGTTTTGGGCATAGACATCATTTACAGCTACCCCGATCAAAGTATTGAAGAAATAACCAGGGACGCGGAAATCTGCATAGAATCGGAAATAGACAGCGTAAGTTTTTATTCCCTCATGATACACAAAGGTTCGGCACTGGCCCAATCCATCGAAAACAAGGAAACCGAATTTACGCGGAACATTGAATGGGACAGGGAGCGGCACCACCTCTTTTACCAAAAGCTCACTAAAGCGGGCTTTAGCCTGCTGGAACTTTCCAAACTGGCCCGGCCCGGCAGGGACGCGTACCGCTACATTCATGTTCAATATGAAAACGGCGACCTCATCCCTATAGGATCAGGCGCCGGGGGCCGGCTTGCCGGCTTCCGTATCTTTTCCATGGCGCCGGGTCATCGTTTTGTCTCCCCGATAAACAAACAGTACGAACGCTACTACCGCATGTTGGGGGAACTCCAGTTTGGCCTCTACGATCCAAAAAAGATGGCTGAGGGGCTTCCGCCCGGAACGGAAAAGGCCATTTTAGAAAAAATAAAAGAACTTGAAGGCCGGGGGTTTTTAATTCCCGCCGCGCAGGGCTCCGCCCGGACCCTGACCCCCGACGGAATATTCTGGGGAAACAACATCGCCGTGGAGGTCCTCGGGGCCGCTATAAACCCGGCAAAAAAGGAGAAGACCGTATATGTATAAGAAGGAAAAAGAGATACTCACAAAGGCGAAAAAGGCAAAATGGAAAAGCCTTTTTATTCTTATCCTATTGCTGCTTGGGAGCGGAAACCTTGCCGCCTTGGGTCAAAAAGAACAGCCGGGAACGGCGGGAACGGCGGAAAGCCAAAAAAGCGCCGCGGAACTCTACTGGCAAATAATTGAAGAAAACAACACAAGCCATATCGTTGACAAGGCCGGCAACCGGGCCCCCCTGACAACAAACTACCGGCGCATGGTCATTACTTCCCCCGGCGCCGTGGAGGTACTCTACATGCTGGGCGCCGAATCGGCCATTGCCGGAGTTAGTTCCGGCAGGGACCCGATATGGCCGGAGGAAAAAACCGCACTCCTTCCCAAAGTGGGGAATACCGCGCGGCCCAGCCTTGAGGCAATCATCGCCCTGGAACCTGACCTCGTTATCGGCAACGCCATGAACGCCGCCCTTATAGAAGATCTGGCCTCCCGCGGCTATACGGTACTCCTTCACAACGCCGACTCCCTGGCGGATATTTTTAACAGCACCCTGCTTTTGGGGAGGCTCAGCGGGAAAGATGCCGAGGCCCGGAACCTGATAGCGGAAAAACAGGCCCAGCTTGACGAGCTTAAAGCGGAACTCGGGCGCAGCCCCCTCAAACTGAAAGGGGCCTTCCTCTATTCGGCCAACCCCATCATGGCCTTTACTTCCGATTCCCTGGCCGGGGAAATCCTCAGCATACTGGGAGTAGAAAACATAGCCGGAGGCTTAAACGCCGCCCAGCCCATACTCTCGCCCGAATACATTTTGGCCGAGGATCCTGACTTTCTCTTTGGCGCCATGTCAATCACCAAACCCGAAGACATACTCGCCGCCGATTCGGTGATAGCCAAAACCAGGGCGGGAAGGGAAA
>JAIRLQ010000371.1 GCA_031259345.1 Treponema sp. | reverse complement strand
TCAAGCTCTGTCTCGAAAGAAAGAAGCGGTATCTGTTTTATCTGATTGAAATACGATTGCAATATAAGATCATTTCTATCCATACGAATATTTAATCCTCCATAAGGAAACACGTAGTTATACTAGCAATTTCTATGCCAACCATGCCAACAGTTGGATGCCATCATATAATTCGTTGTTATGTAATGAATTATGTGCATTTTGATGTTTTGGATATTTAAATTCGCTGTAAATTAGTATAAATTTTTAGACATTCAGAAAAAACAACTGTATGGAATTTTTCACAAAAACTGGATTTTTATTGATTCATGTGCTATACTCGCTCTATGACTTTTGGAATCACTGCCCAGGACAAAGGCGAAGATGTCTACTATACAATCCGATGGTCGCCTCTTGCTTTGGCGGACCGCTGGACTATCTCAGCGCAAGTGCCGGCGGTTGCGGGGGTTTACGAGATTTACTGGATGGACGATCACGGGCACCTTAGAATGTTGTCGGTTGGGAATACCCATTACGGCGGCCTGCGTTCAGAGATACGCCGGCTTACCGACCCGGAACTGATTACCGACGCCCAGGCAAAGGAGATTCTGGAAAACAAAGAAATCTGGTTTCGTTATGCTCCTACCAATTCCAATACCGTCATGGCAGATGTAGTCTGGTTTTTCCGAAAGACTTATTTTCCGGAAAACCCCGGTGTTGAATCTTCGGGCAAATACAGAAAGATCTTTCTAAAGGAGTCGGCGCCGGACAAACTGATTTGGGTCCCCTGATTTTCATGATCGAATATGTAGTATCCGGAAATATAGATGACAGGATTCTCGCGCGGGCCGCGCTGTTGTTGGACGGCGGCGGTATTGTGGCTTTGCCCACCGATACAAGCTGGAGCATAGTCTGCTCCATACATTCCCGTGAAGGGGTGAAAAAACTTCGCCGCTTCTCCGGGGAACGGGAAGAAGAACGCTTTACCCTTCTTTGTTCCGACATTTCCCAGTTTGGCGAATTATGCAGCCTGGATAATACCCGTTTCCGTCTGATAAAGCGCCTGACGCCGGGGCCCTATGTGTTTGTCCTTAAAACTCTTTTGGGGACCGAAAAATCCCTTGGCCTCCGCCGCCGGGAAATCGGCGTCAGGCTTCCGAATCACCCTGTACCCATTGCCCTTATCAAAGCTCTGGGCAATCCCCTTTACAGTATTACCGCAAAAAAAAACATGGAAGATTCCGAATATGCGGAAGAAGATTTATTTGAAGGCGGATGGGAGCTTGAGGATTTAAGCGGTTTGGATCTTATTCTTGATCCGGGAGAGGAGCGTCCCAGAATTCTTTCAACTGTCCTTGACCTAAAAGAAAGCGAAATAACATTGGTACGACAGGGCCTGGGGGCATGGCCTGTCTAAAATGAAGGAGCGCACAGTATGCTGCAAAAATGGATAAGGGTCTTTTTCAAGCGAAGGATCCTGTTTATCGGTGTACTTCTTATTCAGCTTGTGTTTATTGTTTTTGTTCTCGCCAGTTCCAGCAGGGCGTTCCGTTATGCCGATTATGGGCTAAACGCGTTAAGTTTGGTAGTCAGCCTTCATATTCTTAACAAACGGGAAAAGTCGGCATATAAACTGACATGGATTTTTATCATTATGCTTTTCCCGATTTTTGGGGGCGTTATTTACGTTGTTTTCCACACCCAGAATTCTCCCAAAAAGCTTAAGCAAAAGCTATTGGATTTGGACAAACAGTTCAGGCCATTTTATTTAATTCCCGGCGACAAACTTCCCTTATTGGAAGAAACTTTTCCGGAATGTAAAAATCAGACAAAATACCTTCAGCAATATGCGGGCTTTCCCGTTTATACCAATACCGAAACGCAATACTTTGGTTCCGGAGAATTGTTTTTTGAGCGGGTTTTGGAAGAACTTAAAAAAGCGGAAAAATATATTTTTCTGGAATTTTTTATTCTTAAACAGGGACAGATGCTCGATCCCATTGTAGAAATTCTTGAAAGAAAAGCAAACCAGGGCCTGGATGTAAGAATTATGTACGACGATCTTGGCTGTTTTATGACACTGCCATCGAATTATAAAGATCAACTGGAACAAAAAGGCATCAAGTGTACCGTGTTTAACCCGTTTAAGCCGGTACTTTCGTCATTGCAAAATAACCGCGATCACCGCAAGATCATATCCATTGACGGGAAGACCGCTTTTACAGGGGGCATAAACATTGCGGACGAATATATCAATGCCAGAGAACGTTTTGGCCACTGGAAAGATTCGGGCATAATGATTTCGGGCGAAGCGGCCTGGAGCCTTACCCTGATATTCCTTGAAATGTGGGAATTTTACCGGAGTGAAAAAAAAGATATCAACTCGTATTACCCCTGGACGGATAAAGGCGCCGGCATTAATGCCCCCGGATTTGTCCAGCCCTATGCCGACAGCCCTATTGACGAAGAAAATGTAGGCGAACATGTCTATGTGCAGATAATCAATAACGCCCGGGAATATGTGTACATTAACACACCCTATCTTGTGCCCGGGGGCGATTTGCTTTCCGCACTAAGCCTTGCGGCAAAAAGCGGCGTTGATGTCCGGATTATTACCCCGCACCGCTGGGACAAAAAAATTGTCGCAATAACCTCCCGTTCTTTTTACCGCCAGCTCATCCTCGCGGGAGTTAAAGTATATGAATACACGCAGGGGTTTAATCATTCAAAAACGTTTGTTTCCGATGACAAGACGGCGACGGTGGGAACCACCAACCTTGATTACCGCAGCCTTTATCTTCATTTTGAATGCGGCGTATGGATGTACAAAACATCCTCGGTGCTTTCGGTAAAAGAAGATTTTATAAAAACGCTGCCCCTTTGTCATGAAGTTACACTTAAGGACTGCGCCAGAAACGCTTTACAGCGGGTCATCCAGGATGTACTTCGGCTTTTTGCCCCGTTAATGTAAAGAAGCAAACTTCACAAGTACGCTTAAATTTAATATAGTAAAAACATGGCAAATATTTTTGATTATCTTTTGTGGCGCGGAGATCTAAGCCTTAACGCATCGCCCTTTAACGCCGTTGACAACCTCATCGTTACCCATTTGTCGTACCTGCCCTTTGAGGGCATAGTCCCCGGCATCGGCGCCGGCGGACGGGAAACAGTTACTGTCGCCGACGCGGCAAAGGCCTTTGGCAAAAAATACAAAAACAACCCAAGCCGTTATAACGGCATCCTTAATTCAAAAGAAGACCCGGCCTTTTTGGAAGCCTGCGGCGCCTCGGCCCGTTATAAGGACATGCGCCTTACGGCCTATATAAACAGTATTGACCCCGACAAAGAAAAACAGTTTGCCGCCCTGACCGTCCTTACAGGCGATAAAAGCGCATTTGCCGCCTTTAGGGGCACCGACAATTCCATAGTAGGCTGGAAAGAAGATTTTAACATGAGCTTTAGCCCCGAAGTTCCTTCGCAGGCGGAAGCGGTACGTTATCTGGAAAAAATTGCCCGGCGCTATGGAAAACCCCTGCGTGTCGGCGGACATTCAAAAGGCGGAAACCTTGCGATTTACGCCGCCGCGTTTTGTTCCCCAAAAATCAGAAAACGCATCACCGCAATTTATGCCAACGACGCGCCGGGCCTTAGCCGCAAAATGATTGCAAGCGAAGGGTACCAGGCCATACGGGAAAAGATTTTTTCTTTTGTTCCGGAAACTTCAATAATTGGGCTGCTGTTTGAACACGAAAAAAATTACACCGTCGTTAAAAGCGTACAAACCGGCCTGCTCCAGCACGATGTCTATTCCTGGCAGGTAACCAGGGAAGACGTTGAACGCCTCGAAAAAATCAACAAAGAAAGCCGCTTTATAGAAAAGACTTTAAAAGAGTGGCTTTCGGGCATTGACAACAAACAGCGGCAGGATTTTACCGAAGCGCTTTTTAAAATACTCGGCTCGCTCCAGGTTTCCCTTGTACCCGAACTAGGCGACGATTGGCTTAAAACAGGCATCTCCCTCATCCAATCGCTTGGCTCCATTGATGACAAATCCAGGACCATGCTTTTTAAAACCCTGGGCGCGCTTCTCCATGCCGCAAAAAACAATATTAATTTTTTGCTAAAGCCCGCCCCCAAAAAAACAGCCCCAGGCCCCTTATCAATATGAATTGATACAAAAACCGCCGCTCTGTTTTTTTTGTTTAAAAGATTTTTTAGCGGTTTGGGGATGCCCGAAAAGCCGGCCGCTTCCCGGCCACCCCCGCCCCATTAAACCGGGACACTTTTAAGAATGCCAACGCCGCCGCTTGTCCCTATGCGGGTAGCCCCGGCGTTAATCATTCTCATCACATCGTCGTATGTCCTAATACCGCCCGCCGCTTTAAGCCCCATGGAAGGGGGGATATGCTTTTTCATAAGAATAAGATCTTTTTCCAACGCGCCGCCCGAGGAAAACCCCGTGGAAGTTTTAACAAAATCGGCCCCGCCCTGTACCGAAAGCTCGCAGGCCCTGATCTTTTCCCCGTCCGTGAGGAGGCAGTTTTCAAAAATCACTTTTAGTATCCCTCCCCGGCATCCCCTTTTTACCGCCGCAATGTCCCTTTCAACTTCGGCGAATTTTCCGCTTTTAAGAAAGCCTACGTTTATCACCATATCTATTTCCGCGGCGCCTTCGCCGCAGGCAATGCGGGCTTCTTCTTCTTTTGCCGCAGTTACCATGAGCCCCTGGGGAAACCCCACAACGGAGCAAAGTTTGACGCCGCTTCCGTCCAGAAGCCGCCGCGCAAAACTTACCCAGCAGCTTTGGACACAAGCCGAACAGAAACGGTACTCCACGGCTTCGTTGCAAACCTTTTCGATTTCCGCCGCGGCGGCTTCGGTTTTGAGGATGGTGTGATCTATCATTGCCGCCAATTCTTCTTTTTTCATACGTATTCTCCGGCGCCCCTACGGAATGATGGACGAAAACAGGGGGCACCACGGCCCGTATTCCTTGTTGCCGTTCCCGATGCGGATGGCAAAATACGCCGTCTTCCCCGAATCCCCGTTCTCGAAGGTGATAAGCTCCCGCTTCCGCTTGGTGGTAAACACCACCGGCAGTTCCTCGGGCAGCGCCGGAACCGCCGCAACCTCCCCCGAGGCCGGGTTGGACGCCGGGTGCAGCGGCGAGTACTTGGCCCAGCGTATCTGGTACTCCATGTCCGTATGGTCGTCCGCAAGGTCCTCGGTGCCCTCGGCGTATACCAGCTTGAGGAACAGCATCGCCGTGCCCGACCGCCCGATTTCCGCGGTCATCTGCGCCCTGGGCGTCCCCCGGGGCGAATAGGTGGTATCGGGCTGGTTTAAAAGCAGCGCCGCATAGTCGGCATGCGTCAAGGGCGGGGTCAAAAAATACCGGTTCTTGATGAACCGCATCTTTTCCGTAAGGGCCGCGAACGTATCCCTGCACTGGGCCGTAATAACCGGCGTCCGGCCGGAACCCTTGGCCAGCATAAGGATGTTGTCCGCTGCCGTGGTAAGGGACAGCAGCGCCGCAGTTTCCGCCTCCGGCACCCCCCAGGCAGCGGCCTGGGTTTGCAGCACCGTAAGCCAGACCTTCGCCATTTCAAGCTGGTCCTCCCGTTTGGAAGGGAGCCAGTCCCTGTTTTTAGCCATAATGAACCTCCTGTAAACGATATGTTTTGGGAAAAAATGATGCGCCTGTCCGGCGCTTTTGTGCTTTGGAATTATATAATTCTACTCCGGAATTATATAATTCTGCTCCGGAATTATATAATTCTGCTCCGGAATTATATAATTCTACTCCGGAATTATATAATTCTGCTCCGGAATTATATAATTCTGTTCCGGAATTATATAATTCTACGCCGGAATTATATAATTCTGCTCCGGAATTATATAATTCTACGCCGGAATTATATAGTTTTACTCCGGAATTATATAGTTCTGCGGGTGCTCCGTGACGCCCTGCATCTTGTCTGCATACCTTTCCTTGAGATGATGTGATTCGGGATTTTAGCCACTTGACACCGGGGCTGTTTTTTAAGTATAAATATAGAGCATTTTAAAACGTGATGTTTTGAATTGGCCGACTTACTTTTTTAGAAGGAAGAATCATGTACGCGATTGTTGAATTTTTAGGGAAGCAATACAAAGCCGAAAAAGGCGCTGTTCTCAAGGTTGACAAGATAGATGCCGAGCCCGGCGCAAAAGTGGATATTGACAAAGTGCTGCTGGTTTCGGGGGACTCTGTCACGGTGGGCGCACCTTATATTGACGGGGTAAAGGTTGAGGCTACTGTGGAATCCCACGAAAAGGCCCCCAAGATCATCGTTTTCAAGTATAAACCCAAAAAGGATTACCGGCGCAAGCAGGGCCACAGGCAGCAGTACTCGGTGATCAAGATTCAGGATATAATCGGGGCTTAAAATTTTGGTTAAGGCGGAGTTGGTCCTGGACAGCCGGGGGCTTTTAAAGTCCTGCAGGGTAAAAGGCCACGCCGGGGCAGGGGCAAAAGGCAGCGATATTGTGTGCGCCGCTGTTTCTGTCCTGTCAAGTACGGTATTTAAGACCCTTTCCGGCAGGGAGGGGATTACGCTCCGGGGCGGCGCCCCGGAACGGGGCGGATTCTGGATGGAAACGGAAATTGCGGCGGACGGCCCTATTGGGGCTTTTGAATTTCTTGCCGCCGCCGGGGCTTTTTTAAGCGAAGGCTTTGTTTCGGTTTCCAAAGAATTCCCCGATTTTTGTAACGTAAAAATAGAGCGGAGGAATTAACATGGCTCGTAAACGGGGCGGCTCAGGCGCAAAAAATGGTCGGGATTCGAATCCCCAATATCTTGGCATTAAAGTTTTCGGCGGCGGTATCGTAAAGGCCGGTACGGTTCTGGTCCGGCAGCGGGGGACAAAAATCCACCCCGGCGCCAATGTCGGGTGCGGCAGGGATTATACCCTTTTCGCCCTGGTGGACGGGACCGTATCCTTTGGTCAGCGCCGGGGCCGCAAACTGGCGTCGGTTGTACCTGCCGCCGCCGCGGAATAATGGGGCAGACACTAATTAGAGTTTGTCCATAATGTAGACACATTATGGACAA
>JAIRLQ010000319.1 GCA_031259345.1 Treponema sp. | reverse complement strand
GATTTAACTAATCCCTCTACCTATGCTCTGTTAGATGCGTATTATGACATGAATTTGCCTCAGCCAATCCTGTCGGTTAAGCTCCACAAGAAAACTCCTGAAATATTGTATGAAGAATTGGGGCGCTTTTTCTTCACTCCCGGTTGTCTTACGCCTTCTCTTTTTAATGATGATGTCCTCTTCGATGTGCTGCTCCAAGGGGGAATCCGCCCGGAGGACTTGCCGGATTATTCTGTAGCCGGCTGCCAGGAACCGCTCATTATGGGAAAAGACAATGGTAACACTACCAATAGCTGGCTCAATTTAGGAAAAATTCTTGAACTTTCGATCCATGATGGAGTTTCCGCCATTACCGGGATGAAAATTTTGCCTTCTTCCGGGAAAGCCGGCGGGGATATTTTGAGGGATCTTCGAAACCTGTTTTACCACAATGCGGAGCTCTGCATTGATAAAATGGCGGATGCCGCCAATGCGGCTTCCAGGGCAGTAGCTCTTCTGCCGGTACCCTTCCTAAGCGCTTTTATGGGCGGTCGGGAGAGCGGTTATGATATGCGGGACACCCGGCATCAGGGAACCGCTTACAATGCCTCGGGTTGTCTTATCCACGGGCTTTCTGTAACGGCGGATTCTTTTGCGGCAGTGGACGCTGTTTTAAAAGAACGACCCCAGGACGCAGACAGGCTGATTAACGCTCTGAAAAACAATTTTGTGGGAGATGAAGAGCTGCTGGATTTTCTTATCCATTGTTCAAAATTCGGAAACAATATTGCCAGTGTTGATTTAGAGGCAGTGGAAATTGTCAAAAAAATTTCCACCTTGGTCAAAGGCAAAGTTAATTATCTGAACAATCATTTCCGGGCAGACTGGAGTACTCCTTCCACCCATTTGCTTTACGGCTACTGGGTAGGGGCTACCCCTGACGGCAGAAAGGCCCGGGAAATGCTCAATTACGGAGTGGATCCCCTTTCCGGCAGCGCCGAATCAGGATTAGGCTTCCGCGTCCTTTCGGGGATGAAACTTCCTTACATGGAGATGAACGGCGGATATGCTTCCCATCTTGGGATCAACCCCGGCTATTTCAAAGCGTCTGACTATGCCAGCAAAGGTATAGAGTTCAGAGACCGGGTCATTAACCTGTTGTTTTTTAATCCGGCTAATCAAAACCTTTCCCCTTTTTATCTGTATGTTAATGTCACAACCCCTGAAATGTTGCGAAAGGTTTTGGAGCAACCAAAAAAATACGCTCCCAGCGGTGTTTATATTATGAGGATCCATGGGACTTTTGTAAATTTTCTGGATCTTTCCCCGGCTATTCAGGAAGATATTATCCGCCGCTTGGACCCGGATTCCACATCCTTAAGAGAATCGGCGTGAAGCTGCCGCACGACAGGCAGCCGGAGTCTTCCTTTAACCGCCAAGTATTTCGTAGAGCCTCTCTAAATCTTCCATTGAGTAATAATCAATTTCGATGACACCCTGGTTTAAACTGCCCTTGATTTTTACTTTTGCGCCCAGGCGGTGCATAAATTTTTCTTCCATGGCGTCGATCTCCATGGGCCTTTTTTTTACGGCGCTTTTGGGCTGCTTTTTGCCGGGGCCGTCAAATGCGGCAGCATAGCGTTCGGCCTCGCGGACGGAAAGATTTTTTTTAAGTATTTCGCGGTAAAGCGCGTCCCCGGCGTTTGCTGAGTTTAGCGAAAGGATAGCCCGGGCATGTCCCGGAGTAATATCGCCTTTTTCAAGGCTTTCCTGTATTTCCATGGGGAGCTTTAAAAGGCGCAGCGCGTTGGCCACAGTAGAGCGGTTTTTTCCGACCAGGGCGGCAACTTCGTCCTGGGAAAGCCCGGTTATATTCATAAGCCGTTTGTAGGCCGACGCTTCCTCGATAGGACTGAGATCTGAGCGCTGTACATTTTCTATAAGCGCCACGGCCATGCGTTTTTCTTCATCGTAGCGGCGTACAATGGCGGGTATCTCGGATAAACCCGCGATTTTTGCGGCCCGGCTCCGGCGTTCCCCGGCGATAATAATATAATTGCCGTTGCCGGAATCTTCCACAATGATGGGTTGAATCACCCCGTGCGCTTTTATGGAGTCCGCCAACTCCGCCAGTTCTGTATCGCCAAAATTCTTGCGGGGCTGATCGGGGTTGGCGAAAAGTTTGTCCAGAGGGATAAAAAAGTCGGGAGAGGGGGCTTTGCCGCCGCCCGGGGCATGTTTGTTATTTGTCTCCCTAAAGCCGTCTGTTTCGGGAGCGTCATCATCCTGGGGGATAAGGGCTGCTATGCCCCGGCCCAGACCTCTCTTGTTAGCCATGCGAGAGCACCTCGCCGGTAAGGCTCCGGTAGGCCCTGGCGCCCGCGCATTGCGGATCGTATTTTGAAATGGGGAGGCCATGAGAGGGCGCTTCGGAGAGCCTTACATTCCTTGGGATAATCGTGGAAAAAACTTTGCTTTTAAAATAAGCGCTTACTTCTTTTACAACCTGCTGGGCAAGGCGGGTACGGGGGTCGTACATTGTAAAAAAAATGCCCCCAATATCGAGCTTAGGGTTCATTCCCTTTTTTATCCGTTTAATAGTCTGCAAGAGGTGAGAAAGGCCTTCCATGGCAAAGTATTCGCATTGCATGGGGATAAGAACCGCGTCGGCGGCGGTTATCCCGTTAAGGGTTAAAACCCCCAGGCTGGGGGGACAGTCTATCAATATATAATCGTAAAGCGGGCTGGCAGGGGCCAGGGCTTTTTTAAGGAAAAAATCCCGTTCATCCTGCTCAATAAGTTCTACCGCCGCCCCGGAAAGGTC
>JAIRLQ010000195.1 GCA_031259345.1 Treponema sp. | reverse complement strand
ACCCTTAAGAGTTATGTTGACAAATATAGCTTCACCATGGTTAAAGCCGTTATGGGCGTTGAACAGGTTCAGATGCTCTACCCTGACGAGGTGATTATTTCAGCACCTTTAGGTTTACTGGAAAAAATCCAGAAAGAAAGTTCTGAATATGCAACCTTTATGCGGAATGTGGATAAAGCCCTGGATCCGAATACTTATGAACGGAGAAACGAAACTTTTTATTCATATATTACCGAAATGCCATATCTTTTTTATCGTATGACCGAACGAGGGCTGGATCTTTTTGAAAAGGAAATAGCGGCCATTCGGGAAGAGTTAGGTTATAAAATACCGCTGGCGCTGGATCATATAGGACGGCTTAATCTGGAAGACTGCGGAAGATTATTGCGGCGGCTGGAAAAATACAACCTTTCCTGGGTGGAAGATCCACTACCCCCTTATTATGTAGAAGAATACAAACGGCTTTCTCAAATGAGTGGTGTTTCTTTGGCTACTGGGGAAGATCTTTATGGGCTTGAGAGCTATGAGCCGCTTTGCAGGGAAAGGGCGGTTCCGATCATTCATCCTGATATCTGTTCCGTTGGCGGCATTCTTGAGATGAAACATATTGGCGACATGGCCGAAAAGTACCGCGTGGGGATGATTGCCCATATGTGTGAGACGCCGATAGCAGCCCTTGCTACAGCCCACATGGGTGTAGCTACAGAAAATTTTATCGCCTGCGAATTCAATACTCCCGATGTTCCTTGGTGGAATAATATCGTGACCGGATTTGGTGGACCAATTATCCAAAACGGTTTCATTACCCCCAATAATAAACCAGGACTCGGCATCGACAATCTAAATGATGAAGTACTAAAGGAACATCTGATGCCTGGAACCGGTGGTTTGTGGGATGATACCAGTTTCTGGGATAATATTTATTCCAATGATAAAAAATTCAGTTAATGGAGCCAATTTTCAAAACTCAGTTAGTACGGCTCAGGGGCCCGATAAAACAAGCTCATATCGAGTACTTTCGAAAAGTTTTAAAACCCGAGGCTGTCGCAAAACCACCCGAATTTTGTAACGACCTCACCTTCTAAATCTTCCGTGACCGAGGCTTTACCACGGGGACGCCTTTCTTGCAGAGCTCACAGCTCGCTATTTCCCAATTAGCCGCATCCGCTTTACGGGCAGCGCAAAACGACTAGGCGGTCTACCATGCAGGCCAGGATCACGATCTTTGCGCCGACGACTTCCATGACCTCGGCGCTCTCCTTCGAGGATTTCTCATAGTAACCACATCCGGTTTCTACGGTGTCCCATCCCGGCTAATCTGGAGTAACCGGCCCCGCGTTTCGTAACGCATTTTTCTTCTCAATCCGGGAATACATGAGGGAAAAAATTCGTCCTGAGATGGGCAATGAGTCTAAATTGTGGGTCAAGTTTAGCCAGAGGCTCCCCTGCCGAAAGGCGGGTTCCTGGGTATTAAACCCTCACTACTTTACCCTGCCAGGATAACGGAAATGTCGTTGACATTAGTACCTGTCGGGCCGGTCAGGATGAGGGCGTTTACGGCATTGAGGGCTTCGTAATCGGCATTTGCCTGGAGGCAGGACGCTATGTTGATACCGGCGGCCTTGAGCTTGTCTGCCGTGGTGCCGTCAACGATACCACCCGCCGCATCGGTGGGACCATCGGTACCGTCGGAACCTACCGAAAATACAATCGTTTTTTCAAGTCCCGCAATTCCCCCGACGGCGGCCAGGGCGATCTCCTGGTTGCGTCCTCCCTTGCCTCCTGTGCCCGTCAGGTGAACGACGGTCTCTCCTCCGAGAATCACCGCGCAGGGCCGCCGGAAGGCCGATTCCTCCCGATCAATATCTCTGGCCATAGCCGCCATGAGCCGCCCTGCTTCTTTGGCCTCGCAGTTCATCTCCGTACAGAGAACATAAGGGGTGTAGCCCAATCCCCGCGCAAGGTTCGCCGCGCTTTGACAGAAGGTCCGGACACTGCCGGTAATCACTGTTTCTACATTGTTGAGGCTTTTAGGTGTTTCCTCCGCGAGGTACTTTTTGACTGTCCCGGTGAGGTTGAGGCGGTATTTTTGAGCCACCTTCAGCGCGTCTTCGGCGGTGGAAACGTCCGGCGCGGCAGGACCGGATGCGATAGAGTCGAGACGGTCGCCCAGCACATCGGAGAGTACCACGGTAAAGACTTTGGCGGGGGCGCAGATTTGGGCGAAATGGCCGGCCTTTACCGAGGAGAGGCGCTTGCGGATCATGTTGATTTCTACGATGTCCGCACCGGAGGCCAAAAGTTGGTTGTTCACGTCTACAATGTCGGCAAGGGTGAGGCCGGGGAGGGGTTTTTCAAAAAGCGCCGAGCCGCCGCCGGAAATCAAAAAGAGAAGCTCGTCTCCGGCTGAAAGGCCCTTTGCCATTTCCAGGGCTTTCTCCGTGCCTTTTATGGTATTTTCGTCGGAAACAGGGTGGCCTGCCTCAATAATTTCAAAACCGGGGATGGCCCCCTGGGCATGTTTATATTTTGTGATGACAATACCGTGTTTGATAGTGTTTCCGAGTTCCTTTTGCGCGGCATCTGCCATTGTCCAGGCAGCTTTGCCGATGGCAAGGACGGAAACCGGCCCGCCAAAACGGTGGTTTTTGAGGGCATTCCGTACCGCGGTATCGGGCAGGTTGGCCTCAATTGATTCGTTAATCAGCGTATGCGCGTCTTGATACAACTTTTTCATTTTACAGCCCCCGGAAAACCATTCGTTGATCCAGGGCCGAATCGAACGGCCGACCTGCCGCTTAGGAGGCGGCCGCTCTATCCCCTGAGCTACTGGACCTGTACCTATATATATACAATTCTGATTTGTATCTGTCAACCTCCAGGACAACCAGCAATTTTACATTTAACCACTGGCCGCGGATAGTGGAGGGGAGGGAGCGATAGACGGGGACGTAATGTATCATCGTAAAATCTAACCG
>JAIRLQ010000186.1 GCA_031259345.1 Treponema sp. | reverse complement strand
AATTTAAGCGGCAGGGAGCGGGCCGTCAAGAATTGAAAACAGATGCCGCTTCTCAACTAAAAAAACAGCCCGCTCTAGGAGCCTGTTGCCCGAAAGCTATTTGATCGAGTCCGCGTTTTCCTTTGTAGCAACGGTTACACCGGTATCGGTAAGCCGGGGGACTGATTTACCTGCCAAAAGATCTACCGCCGCCTGAATCCCTTCATACCCCATGGTATAGGGGTTCTGGACCATAGAAGCCTGCATAACCCCCTGCTCGATCATAGACTTGGTATCCGCGGTCCAGTCAAAGCCGACAACCTTGACGATATTCGCCTTCCCCGCTTGACTGACCGCATTGGCAACACCGATAGAGGAATCTTCATTACAGCCATAGAAGCCCGCAAGATCGGGATTGGCAGTTAGAAAATCCAGGCCATAGTTGAGCGCCTTCGTCTTATCGCCGTCAGAATATTGAGTACCCACAATAGTAATGCCGGGATAGTTTTTGGCTATCTGATCTTTAAATTCATTTTCCCGGGTCATCGTGGTACCGGCCCCTGCCTGGGCATTCATAATGGCAATCTTGCCTTTGCCGCCGATAAGCTGAGCAAGGGTATCCGCCGCGGTACGGGCGGCGGCGCCGTTGTCTGTAGCAAGAAACGTATCGTACTGATCGGTATTGGCCCCGGCATCTACGAGAATTACTTTGATGCCCGCCTTATGGGCCTTTTCAATGCCCGGAATCAGCGCATCGGCGTGAAGCGGCGCCAGCAGAATCGCCTGAGCCTGCTTGGTAATTGCGTCTTCCACCATCTGTAATTGGATCGACGCATCGGTTTTGCCCGGAGGCGCATTAAAGGTAAGCTCAACATTTCCCAATTCCCTTGCCTTATCCTCCGCGCCGTTACGCAGTTTAATCCAGTGTTCATTCACCGAATCCATGGTGATTAGCGTGATCCTAATCTTGTCGCTTGACCGCTGCTGACCGCCGCCGGCCCAAAGCGGCAAAATACCTGCCGCTACCGCAATAAGGGTCGCACAAAAAAATACTTTCCTGTTCATAATAAGAAAGCCTCCTCATATATGTTAAGCCTTCATACGAAGGCTTAATGCCGGGTTAATCTCCCTTGCGCTGGACCTTGTCGAGGAATACCGAGGCGACAATTACCACACCGATGACGATCTTCTGGATAAAAGGAGATACTCCTATCAGATTAAGGCCGTTCCGCAGGATGCCGATAACAAAAGCGCCGATAAAGGTTCCTGCGATACTTCCTTCGCCGCCTATCGTACTGGTGCCGCCAATGACCGATGAGGCTACCGCATCAAGCTCATATCCGTCCCCTGCCGTAGGCTGGGCCGAAATAATGCGGGCTGCCATGATAAGCCCCGCCGTGGCCGCCAGAATTCCGGAGAAAATATAAGCAATCACCAGGGTACGTTTCGTATCAACGCCGGACAGCCGCGCCGCCTCGTAGTTACTGCCCGTCGCGTAGATATGGCGGCCCAGTTTGGTTTTTGCAAGAATAAATCCAAAAGCCACCATTAAAACAACCATCGAAATAACCGCATTGGGAATACCCAGGGTGCTGTCAGTCCCCCAGGCAGTAAAGGATTTGGGCAAATTACTTATTGGAATAGCCCCGGTAAGGGTGAGGGTAATGCCCCGGCAAATCGTCATCAAACCAAGGGTGGCAATAAAGGGGGGAATTTTCGCGTAGGCTATCAGGGCGCCGGATGCGGCCCCGGAAACGACGCCGGTAACGAGCCCCACAAATATTGCCACAGGAACCGGGAAATTTGCCCGCATACACAGAGCTGCCAGCATCCCTGCCAGGGCCATATTCGAGCCAATGGCCAGATCAATACCGCCGGTAATAAGCACGTAGGTCTGCCCGATAGCGATAATGGCGATAACCGCAGTCTGAGTAGCCATAGTAAGCAGATTATTCACGGTAAAAAAATAAGGGCTCAACAACGAAAACACCAGCCCCAACAGCAAGAGACCGCTGGAAGTCGAAAGCAATTGTTTCTGGGAATTGGATATGTTTGCCCTGGCTTTAAGTTTTGCAAAAGTTCCCTGCATTTTAGAATCTCCTTGTTTTTGTTTCCAAATCGTTATCGCCCATCATGTTATATTGAGTAGCGTAGCGAAGTATTTCTTCCTGATTGGTTTTTCGTGCGTCAAGATTAGCCGTAATCCGCCCGTTGCACATTACGATGATTCTATCTGCCATGCCAAGCACCTCCGGCAATTCCGACGACACAAACATAACGCCGATTTTGTTACGTTTTAAGTCATTGATAATGTTGTAAATTTCTATCTTACTTGCCACATCGATACCCCTGGTGGGCTCGTCAAAAACCACTACCTGGGCGTCCCGCATGAGCCATTTGCCAACCACAATCTTCTGCTGATTGCCCCCGGAAAGGTTCCGCACATATTGCTCAATGCCCGGTGTTTTTATTCTCAGGTTAGCCACCATGGCTCCCGATCTTTTCTGTTCTAGTTTTGGCGAGATCACGCCAAAGCGGGAAACCATATCAAGGTTGGGCAGCGTAATATTCTCTTTTACCGTCATCTTGACGCAAAGACCGTCGAGTTTACGATCCTCAGGCGCGCAGAAAATCCCGTTTTTAATAGCGTCTATCGGGGTGCGGACGCTAATCGTTTTTCCATTCAGCAATATCTCGCCGGCGCTTATCCGGTCCGCCCCGGAAATAGCCCGGACAAGTTCGGTACGTCCCGCGCCCATAAGTCCCGCAAAGGCTAATATTTCCCCCCTGTACAGATCAAAAGAAACATTTTTAAGCCCCGGTCCGCGGGAAGCGGACAGGTTTTTAACTTCCAGCACCTTTTCCCCGCAGGACGTTTCGATACGGGGAAACTTTTCCGTGAGGTTCCGGCCCACCATCAAGCTGATAATTTCATCAAGGCTGCTTTCCTTAAAGTTCAGGGTCGTTATATACCTGCCGTCCCGCATGACGGTGGTTCGGTCTACAATACGGGAAAGTTCCTCAAGCCGGTGGGAAATATAAATAATCCCCTTCCCTTCCGCCTTGAGTAAGGAGATGACTTTAAAAAGATCCTCGATTTCTTTGTCCGTTAAGGCCGATGTAGGCTCGTCCATGATGATGACATTTGCGTTCATCGAGAGGGTTTTACAAATTTCAACCATCTGCTGCTTGGAAACCGGAAGTTCCCGTATCAAAGTACGGGGATCGATATCGAGATTAAGCATTTTTAGGTACTTTCCCGCTTCGTTATTTTGCTTTTTTTTGTCCAAAAGAGGGCCGGAAGTAAATTCCCGGTTCAAAAAGATATTTTCAGCGATAGTCAAATGAGGGCAAAGATTTAATTCCTGATGGATAATTCCGATCCCCAGCGCCTGGGCGGAGTGAGGCGTTAGGTTCCCCGGAATTTTATTGCCATTAATGGTCAGATTCCCGGAATCCCGGCTATACACCCCTGAGATAATCTTCACCAGCGTTGATTTACCGGCGCCGTTTTCACCGAGAAGCGCATGGACCTCTCCGGGCAGGAGATCGAAATGTACATCCGTCAGAGCCGAAACTCCAGCAAATGATTTGTTGATATGTTCAACCTTAACGAGTTCAACGGCCATAAAAGCTCCCTTTCTGGCGGTGGTATCCGGGGCTGTTTCAAAACTTCAGTTTTAGAAACAGCCCCGGATATATGATATTAGCGATTCTTATTATTGTCAATAAATAACAATAAAAAATACGCTTTTTTCTATTGATTTTTATTGTTTAATACTTTATGTTAGGTAATATGACGGACTTATCAATGACCGATAGAATTTTCCGGCTTAAGGCGAGGCTTTACCAGGAGCCCCGATTCGTTTCTATAGAACAAGCCCGGATCATCACCGAAACTTACAAAAAACACGGAGGGGAACCCCGTATCCTGCAACGGGCATGGGCTCTCAAAGCAGCCCTGGAAAACATATCTATTACTATAGATTCTGATGAATTAATCCTGGGAAACCGCAGCCCGGGCATACGGAGTGGAATCGTCTTCCCGGAAAGCGGCTGCACCTGGGTGGACAAGGAATTCGACACCCTGCCTGTTCGCCCTCAAGACCCCTTCCAGGTCGATCCGGATGACCGGGAAATCCTCCGTGAAACCATAATCCCCTTCTGGCAGGGGGAGTCTCTGGAGGATATACTCCGCCGAAAAGCCGGGGACCGGATCAATGAGATCTCCCCGGTGGTAAAGATTAACCAGACGGATCACGCCCAGGGCCACATCTGCCCGGACTGCGCCATCTGGCTTGCCAAAGGTCCGGCCTTCTTGCAAGAGGAGGCCGAAACGGCCTTGGCAAAAAGCGCGGGTGAAAAAGCCGATTTTTACCGGGCCGTATCCACTGTTATGGAGGGAGCCCGTCATTTTATGACCCGTTATGCCGAATTGGCCGAAACTCTGGCTGCCTCCCCCGCGCAGGCCGGTAAGCGGGAGCAGTTCCTGGAAAGCGCCCGTATATGCCGGGCATTGGCGGATCGTCCCGCCGAGGGGTTCCGCGAAGCCCTGCAAGCCCTTTGGTTTCTCTTTGTCATCCTCCATCTGGAATCCAACGCTTCCTCATTTTCCCCGGGCAGGATGGACGTCTATCTTTACTCTTATTATAAAAAAGACATCGACGCTGGAATTCTGAACGAACAGGAAGCCCTGGAACTTATTGAGTGCCTATGGATCAAGTTTAACGAAATTGTCTATATGCGGAACCGGAACAGCGCCCGGTACTTTGCCGGTTTTCCCATAGGCTTTAATATCGTCATCGGTGGTCAGGATCCCGAAGGCCGCGATTTTGTCAATGATCTGTCGTTTCTCCTGCTGAAAGCCCAGGGACACTTGGGGCTTCCCCAGCCTAATTTGTCGGTCCGGCTCCATAAAAATACTTCCGACGAATTGCTGCGAGAGGCAATCCGGGTCGTGGCCTGCGGTTCCGGTATGCCCCAATTTTTTAATGACGAGGCAGTGATCCCCGCGCTGGAAAATCTCCGCATTGACGAGGGTGACGCTCAAAACTACGCGGTCGTCGGCTGCGTGGAACTCACCACCCAGGGGAATAACCTGGGCTGGAGTGATGCGGCAATGTTTAACCTGAACAAGGTGCTGGAACTTACCCTTACCGGAGGGAAAGACCTGCTCACAGGAAAACAAATTGCCGAAAACTTCGGCGATTTAACAAAGTATCAAACTTTTGAGGATATTGAACGGATCTTTGCGGTACATCTGGACCGCTATATCGAAAAGATGATCGCCTGCTGCGAAGAAGTAGAGAAAGCCCACATTGCATTGCTGCCGACGCCTTTCCTCTCCGCGGTGATAAACGACTGCATGGCAAAAGGCATGGATGTTACCGCAGGCGGGGCGCGGTACAACCTTTCCGGCATTCAGATGATACAGATTGCCAACCTTGCCGACAGCATGGCCGCCATCAAGGCGTTGGTATTTGACGAGGGCCGTATCGGAAAGGCGGAACTGCTGGCGGCCCTTGAGGGAAATTTTCAGGGCCAGGAAGCCCTGCGTCAGGTACTGATTCACCGCGCCCCAAAATACGGTAATGACGTAGACTGGGTAGACAAGTTGGGGGCAAAATGGGCGCTTTATTTCCGTAAAAAGCTGGAATCCTATACCAATTACCGCGGCGGGCCTTACCACACCGGAATGTACACCGTATCCGCCCACGTCCCCATGGGAGAGATGGTGGGGGCTTCCCCCGACGGCCGCTTGTCGGGAATGCCTCTGGCGGATGGCGGCATGTCGCCCATGTACGGCCGGGACCTTGCCGGCCCCACGGCGGTACTGAAATCGGTATCAAAACTCGACAAACTGCTCACTTCTAACGGCGGCCTTTTGAACATGAAATTTCTCCCCGAATTCTTTACCAGTCCGGGAAGCATAGAAAAATTCAGCCTCTTTCTCCGGGCCTTTGTAGATTTAGAGATCCCCCATATCCAATTCAACGTAGTCCGCCGGGAAGATCTCCTGACCGCCCAGAAAAATCCCGAGCAGTACCGGAGCCTTACCGTGCGGGTCGCCGGTTATACCGCCTATTTCACCGAGCTTGCGGGGAAACTTCAAGACGAAATTATCGCCCGGACCGCCTACGGAGGCCTGTAAACAAGGGCGGCCAGAGATATGGGCGTAACCGGAACGATTTTCGACATACGGCGTTTTTCCGTTCATGACGGGCAGGGCATACGAACCACTGTGTTCCTAAAAGGCTGCCCTCTCCGCTGTCGCTGGTGCCAAAACCCCGAAGGCCTCGAATTTGAGTCCCGCCCGGTGTGGTTTAAACAAAGTTGTATCCACTGTCGGGTCTGCACACAAGCGGTGGAACAGGATCATACGAAGCCCCTGTCCTGGAATCATGACAGGCTGCTCATCAATGACTCACCTTTAACCGATCCTGCTTCATTCCGGCTGCCTATATATCTTTGCCCGACCAAGGCTCTTGCCTGGGACAGCCGAAATCTCGGCGTTGGGGAACTTATCACCGAACTGGAGAAAGACCGGGTGTTCTTCAATCACGGCGGAGGGGTTACCCTTTCCGGCGGGGAACCCCTGGCCCAGACGGAATTTACCCTGGAGCTTCTTACCGCCTGCCGAAGGGTGGGATTTCATACCGCCATAGAGACTTCGTTGTTTGCCCCGGCGGAAATAGTGGACGATGTATTGGCCTTATCGGATACGCTTTTCGCCGACTTCAAAATCTTCGATAACGAACGCCACAGGGAAGCAACAGGCCAGCCCAACACCCTCATCATGGAAAACCTGAGCAGGATCCTCTCAGGTCCCCATGCTTCAAAAATAGTAGTCCGTACGCCCCTGATCCCTGGTTTTACCGCCACCGAAGAAAACATTGGAGCAATCAGCGCCTTTATCAGCGGCCTCTATGGGCAGGTTGCCTATGAACTTTTAAACTATAATCCCCTGGCGGCGGGAAAATATCCTTTGACCGGCAAAAAATTCTGCTTTGACAAAAACCAAAAACCCTTCATCACCAAAGAATTACTCCGGTTCAAGGATATTGCGGAAAAAAACGGAATCACAAACTTTAAGGAGACTTTATGATCGAATTTACGCTTGATACGGCGAACATTGATTGGAACTAAATTAAGGGGGTAGAGATGCACTCCATTGGTATTGATATTGGTGGCACCCGGCTTCGTTGCGCGGAATTTTCGGAGAATCATGAAATAATTGACGTTATAAATATTCCCCATGAAACCGGTCTTTCTGCGGAAGCCAATATGGACAAGCTTATTGATTTTATCCTTGCCCGGAAAGGCCGATGCAAAGGGATCGGCATCGGCTGTCCCGGCCCATTGGATTTTCCCGCCGGAAAGGTGCTTAATCCTCCCAATTTATACGGCTGGAAAAATTTTGAAATTGTTAAATATGTCGAATGCAAGACCGGCCTTAAAACTATTCTTAACAACGATGCCAATGTTGCCGGACTTGCGGAAGCGAGTCTTGGAGCGGGCAAGGGCTTTCAATCGGTGTTCTATATCACGATTTCTACCGGTATAGGGGGAGCCTATATATACCGTGGAGAACTGGTAAACGGCGCCCATTCTTCGGCGGGGGAAGCCTACAATCTTATCGTTTGTGAGGACCATTACCATAGTGACAGCGCTAACCCCGGTTCCATTAATGAGATGTGTGGGGGCAAGGCTCTTTTCAGACAAACTTGGACCGCATATAAGCGCTGTGTACCTACAAAAGAATTGTACGATGAGTTGTATCTTAAACAGCGGGAACCACGAGCAGTCGAAATCGTTGAAAGGTGTATCGATAATATGGCCAAGGGTATTGGGAACATCGCCTGCATTGTAGATCCTGATATATTTATTATAGGCGGATCTATTGCTCTGCGCAGTTCCGGGTTTTTAGAAATGCTTGAGGAAAGAGCGAAAGGTTATATGATTCATCCGTCCTATTTGCGTATTGAAACGGCCCGTTTTGGAGATGACGCAGGACTTATGGGAGCGGCGCTTCTCATATCTAACAGGTAATCAAATTAGCAGGGCCAGGACTCGCCCTCCGGTCGCGAACATCCTGTTTGCTCCCTCCGGGCCGGGGTTTTCGTCTGTCGTGGCCCTCCATGGCCCCTGATCCTCCCCGTGGTCGGCGACGAAAACCCTTCGAGTCCTGCATGATAAACAAAAACGCCCTCCAAAGGAGGGCGCTCTTTTTAGCAGGGCCAGGACTCGAACCTGGGACCTCCGGGTTATGAGCGATAGAAACGCCTTTAACTCAATTTATCTTTACTTATCTTTATAAACTTAAAACAAAGTAATGTCAAGTAGGGTAAAACAAGGTTTAACGGTGGAAACTCACTTTTTTTCTACATTGTTATTGGGTTCCTCGGCATAATAGAGAAGTCTCCGATCCGGGTCGCTTTCGAGAAGTCAGAGGGGATAG
>JAIRLQ010000146.1 GCA_031259345.1 Treponema sp. | reverse complement strand
GTTCCCTTTTGCCAGCTTAATACCCTGTTGCGTATTTTGAACTGGAAGCCTATCAAGAATGAAAAGGTAAGGGCAATGACAATAAAGGCGGCATATACATTCGCGTAGGCCAGGGTTTCCCTCTGCCAGTTGATGTACCAGCCTATGCCGAATTTGCACCCTATCATCTCGGCAGCCATGAGAGTAAGAAAACAGGCGGAGGTTCCGTTGAACAGCCCCGCAAAAACACTCGGCGCCGCCGCCGGCAGGGCAATGGTAAGGATGTTCCGCAAGGTTCCGGCGCCCAGGGTGCTGGCAACCTCAAAATAATTTTTACTTACGTTCATGATCCCCGAGCTGGTCAAGACAGTGGTGGGAAACCACACTCCCAGTGCGATGAGGAAGATACTCGCGCTGGTAGGTTTAAAAAAGATAACCAGGGCTATGGGTATCCAGGCGGTAGAAGGGATGGGCCCTACTATTCTGATAAAGGGCATGATCCAATAGTTGAATTTGGGGCTCCAGCCTATAAGGGTTCCGGTAAAAACACCCAGGAAAGCGCCCAAAAAGAAACCTCCCAATAGGAGCCGCATGGAATAGAGCAGACAGCGGAGTATAAAGAACCAGTCTTTAATAAATACTCCGATGATCCGTTCCGGCGCAGGAAAATACAGACTGGGAATTATATTGAATTTAAGGGTGATTAAATTATAAATACCCAGAAGCAAAAAGCCCGCCGCGAAGAACGTTGATTTATAGACCAGTTTATCCCGTTCTTTCTGACTAAACAGGCTCAAGACTACGCGGAGTAAAAAAATACCGATTAGTATGTAGAGAAGCCGGGTAAAGTAGGGGAGTACTTTGGGGCGGTAAGCTTCGTAAACCGGCAGCGCCTTGTGCAAAAACAGAACAAACACCAGAGCCGCCTGAGGGATCAGTACCCGCCAGTTAAATACCGCACCTGTGTTTATTTCTTCCTGCCGGGCCAGCTCCCGTTTATCCGCTATAGTTGACATTACTCATCTCCTTTTTCTGCGCCGCTTCCCGTACCGCGTCGCTGACATAGTTATAGGTCATAAAAACAGCGATCCCCTTTTCCGCAAGTTTCAGGCGGGGCAGGTCCCCTATACGCATAACGATTACCCCGGCGCAACCTTCTATGGTTTTGATAATGGAATCCATTGTTCCTTCAGGAGGGGAACCCCGACGTTCCTCCCACGCCGATGTCTGCGCTTGAAGTTCCTGCTCTCTGCCGCAATGCTCCGGACCAAAGCAGTATTGGGATACTTCCCGCTTTTCAATAAATTCAACCTTTCCGTTTTCATAGCGGTAAATATGGAAAGCCCCGGCATGGCCAAAATGCTCGTCCACTATCATGCCGGTTTTTGAGGCAACAGCAAAAAGAAGAGTTTTACCGGAATTTCCGGAGCTTTCCCTTTTGTCTTGAAACGCCGCGCTTTCGATTGTCCCGCATTCACCGCCTGAAAACAAATGCGATATATCCCCGTCCAGAGTTCCCGCGGCATCGGAACGGCACTGACGGCAGTGGTACATCTGGGGAAGTATGCCTTCGCATTTTTTCCGCAATTCCGTGATTTCGGCATTGCTCACCAGGGGTATATGTTCAAAAATTGTTCCCTTTACCGGGATAAGTTGCATGATGTTGGTTATATCCGCACCGGCCTCTTTTACCTTTGCGACAATTCCGGGAATGATGGCGTCGTTGATGTCCTTGAGCATGACAATGTTCACCTTGACGACGATTCCCAGATTCCGGAGAAGCGAAATGCCCTCGTACTGCTTTTCAAGCAGGATACCCGCGCCTTCAGCGCCCGAATAATTTTTCCCCTCATATTGCACATAACGGTAGATACGCCTCCCCTCCTGTGGGCTTGCGGCATTCACCGTTACCGTTACATGGGAGACTCCAAGGGCAGCTATTGCTTCGGCATAGCGGAAGAGTAAGAGGCCGTTGGTCGAAAGGCAGAAGGTAACGCCGCGGTCGGCTTTACGGATGAGGGTAAATGTCCGCCGTACCCGGTCAAATTCGGCCAGGGCGTCGCCGGGGCCCGCGATACCGGCCACGTCGATTTTTCCCAGCCGTTTCCGGGCCTCAAGGAACCGCTCCAATGCCTCTTCCGGCGTAAGGACTTTGGCGGTTACGCCGGGCCGGCTTTCGTTGACACATTCGTATTTCCGCAGGCAGTAGTTACATTGAATGTTGCAGGACGGCGCCACGGGCAGGTGTATACGCGTGTTTTTTCCGCCGCAGCCGTTAAAGCAGGGGTGAGTGAGGGACTTGAGACGATTGGCGTTTTTGTTTACCGGCTCTCCCGCCGGGCCCGTATCCTGCATTTTTTCCCCTATATGGCAGCGCCGGCGGAAAGCACTTTTCCCTGTTCCAGAGCCAGAAGATTATCCGCCCAGGAGGCGGCCCATTCGCGGAGTTCCGTAACCCCCAGCGGGGACGGAGCCTTTGATTCGGTATGAGCCGCTATCTTCCGGGCCAGGGACCGGTATACATCAGCCTGGGCCGAGTCGGGGGCCGCCTCAATAGTGGTCTTGCCCTGAAGCTCGCTCTTGGTAACCGTTATGGATCGGGGTATGTATTCAATTACCTGGGTAGAAGTGCGGGAAACAAAATCATCGATAATTTCCTTGGAATAAGGAGACCCCATGGAATTGGCGATTAATCCTCCCAAAAGGGCGCCTCCGGAATTGGAATACTTGCTTATCCCCTTAAAAAGATTGTTTGACGCATAAACAGACATAAAGTCCGATGAGGACACGGTAAAGACATGCCGGGCAATGCCCTCCCGTATGGGCACCGCGAAACCGCCGCACACTACATCCCCCAGAACATCGTAGATTACCACATCCAGATTCAGATCCTCAAAAACTTTTTGTTGTTTAAAAAGCTCAACCGCCGTGATAATACCCCGTCCGGCGCAGCCAACCCCGGGCTGGGGCCCGCCGGCTTCCACGCAGTAAATGCCGTTATATCCCTCGAAAATTACTTCCGCCGCTTTGACCATGGATTTTTCCCGCAGAGTATCCAGGACTGTGGGAATAAATTTCCCGTCCCGCAGGGTATTGGTGGAATCGCTTTTGGGATCGCAGCCGAATTGCATTACCCTGAGGCCCAATTTGGAAAGGGCCGCGCTGAGGTTAGAGGTTGTGGTGGACTTGCCAATGCCGCCTTTCCCATATATGGCTATTTGTTTTATTTCCCTGGCCAAAATTTACTCCTTATAAATACCATCGGTTTACTATGGTATCATAAAGAGAATGAAACCTCTTTGTCAAGCGAATTTTCTGAAAAATTAAAAAAAATCGAAAGGGCCTGTTTTAAGACCCGGTTAGTGGAGTCGCCTCTTTTTTACTAAATATCCTCAAAACGTATGCCTTCCCCCGCGGGGATAAAGGCTGCGGCTTTTCTTCCTATTATATACTCTTCCCAGAGCGGGGGCAGGCCCGGCCGCAGTATCTTTTCGGTCCTTAGGCAGGCAATCATTTTTTTGCCGATGGTTTCTCCTGCCGCTATATCCCGCAAGGCATGTATAGAACGTTTTGTCCGCTCATAATTGGCCTTTTCCGATGGCGCCAGGCGTTTTACGCCATCCCCCAGGACCGCTTCCACCGTGCCGCGGCCCCATTCCCGGCGCATCATAGCCAGGGTTTTTCCCGGCCCCCGATCGGAAGCCTGCCTGACTGCCTTTGCCATGCGGGCAAACTCGTCCGGCGGCAGGGCTATTGGGTCATCAAGGCCGGGATCATCCCTTGAAAGGCAAAAATGCTTTTCTATGACCGAAGCCCCCATAGCCGCCGCAAGTACCGGAACTAAAGTGCTGTCCGCGCTGTGATCCGAAACCCCCACGGGAACGCCAAAAATACCGGAAAGATTTTGCAAAACCCGTAAATTATAGTCCGCTTCCGGGGCAGGGTACGCGGTTACGCAATGCAAAAGGCAGATGTTTTCCTTTTGCCCCAGTATAGACAGGGCTTCTTCTATGTCCCCAAGACGGGAAACCCCGGTAGAAAGCAGGATAGGCAGACCGTAGCCCCCAACTTCTTTAAGCAATTGGCAATAATTAAGCTCCGGCGAGGCTGTTTTGACCAGAGCGGGCCCAAGGCTTTTTAGTTCCCTGGCGCTTTTTATGCCAAAAGGCGTACAGAGAAAAAGGAGGCCCCGGCTTTCAACTTCTTGTTTCATTTCCGCATAAAATGAAAGGGGCACTTCCAGTTCCTTAAACCTGTCGTAGAGCCTGATTTTTCCTCCCGGCAAAGCAACTTCGCCTGTGGCGGGGTGCAGTATTTCATCGGCATAGACTATCTGGAATTTGACGCAGTCCGCGCCTGCCCCGGCGGCCGCGGCAATGAGTTCTTTTGCCTTTACAGGGTCGGCGCCGTGGGAAGTTCCCAATTCCGCGATTAAGAGAATATTTTTGGCGCTATATTCAGTTTTGTTTAAACGGAATTTTTCATTTCTCATCGTTTTCCCCTCGACTTTTTTTTTGAAATATTGTAGACTATCCTATAGTGATTGTTCACAAGGTTATAATATCCTCTACAATCATTAATAGTCAATTTAGATTAAAGGAGTTTTACATGAAGACCCTTACCTGTGACGTGTGCAAAAATACGATTGAATCCCCGGTTTCAGGGCGCAACTATTACCACTTGGCCCATCGGGATATCTGCGAATTCTGCCATGACAAGCTCGAAGCCATTGTTAAACCCGTTGTCAGGACCAAACAGCCCTTTAGCTATGAATGGTATGCCCGGCTTGTTCAGGAAACCGTAGAAAGGGGTGTTGCCAAAGGCAAGCTCTAAATCGTATAAGGGAAACAGCGTTTACAGGGCTTTTGGCTTTGTAAACGCAAGGTGAAGCTGTCCGAAAAGCACGTTTTCAAACTTTTTGAAAACCTGCCCGGCTGGACGGGAAGTAACCGGCTTTCCGGACAGCCTTCGGGCGGCTCCATTCAATTTTGTTGCATTGACGTTATCTTTTAAAAAGTATATACTCTACCCATCTTTATCATGCTAATATCAAGGAGTCTTTATGTCGGGCCACAGCAAATGGGCGACTATTAAACACGCAAAAGGCGCCGCCGACGCGAAACGCGGCCAAATGTTTACCAAGTTAATCAAAGAAATCTCCATTGCCGCAAGAATGGGCGGCGGCAACCCGGAGGGAAACCCCCGGCTCAGGACGGCTATCATCAAAGCCAGGGGCGCCAATATGCCCAAGGACAACATTGACCGGGCCATAAAAAAGGGTACCGGGGAGCTTGAAGGGGTAAACTACGAAGAGCTTACGTACGAGGCCTTTTTGGGCGGCGGGGTAGGCCTTCTTATCGAAGTGCTTACGGACAATAAAAACCGGGCGGCTGCCGATGTCCGTAATATTCTTACCCGGGGCGGCGGAGAGCTTGCCAAGGCCGGCTCTGTTTCACGTCTTTTTAAGCGCCTGGGCGTTATAACTTTGGACGGCGAAAAGTACACCGAAGACCAAATAATGGAAGCCGCCCTTGAGGGGGGCGCCGAAGATGTGTCCGCCCAGAACGGCATTGTCGAAGTTACCTCTGCGCCGGAGGATTTTGAGGCGGTTATGGAAGCCCTGAACGCCAAGCAATTTGAAACCATGAGCGCCGAAATAAGCATGGTTGCCGAGACTGAGGTTTCCCTTGACAGCGAGGCCGCCGGTAAGGCCCTCAAGCTTATCGACAGGCTTGAGGAAAGCGACGATGTTCAGAACGTTTATTCCAATATCAGCATCCCCGACGGATTTGAAGCGGAATAGCGGCCTTTTGAGCAGGGCGGAAAAAAAAGCCTGCGGCCCGCGGGAACCAAAGCCGGGGGTTTCTCCCCGGCGTATTCTTGGCGTTGATCCCGGCCTGGCTTCGAGCGGCTGGGGTGTGCTGGAATATGTGGGCAGCCGGCTTCATTATATAGCCCACGGGTGTATAGAAACAGAGGCGGGCCGCTCCAGGGCGGAACGCCTTTTTTTTATTTACCGCTCTTTTTGCAAAATTATCGACGCCTATAAGCCTTCGGAATCCGCCATCGAAAAACTTTACTTTGGCAAAAATGTTACCAACGCTATGTATGTCGCCGAAGCCAGGGGCGTGCTTTCAATGGCCCTTGCCCGGCGGGGTATTCCGGTAAAAGAGTATAACCCCAATGCCATAAAACAGGCGGTAGTTGGCAGCGCCAGCGCGGACAAAAGACAGGTTCAGGAAATGGTACGGCTTATCCTTGGACTAAAAGAAGTCCCCAAACCCGACCATGCCGCCGATGCCCTTGGAGCGGCAATCTGCTGTGCCCATTCAGGCAATCCCGGCTAAGGGCCCGCGCGGTAGACACTAACCATAGCAGCCGCAGACTTTCCTATAAGTTTCAATAATGGTATACTAAGGCTATGTTCAACAGCATTCAGGGCATCATCACCGAAAAGCTCTCCGATACGGTTCGCATCCTCACCGGGGGCATTGAATGGGACATTGCCGCCCCGGGTACGGACATCGAAAAACTTCCTCCGGCGGGCAAGCCGGGCAGGGTATATACCTGGTTTTACCATCGCGAGGACATGATGAAGCTTTACGGCTTTTCGGGCGAGGAGCGGCGTGAAACTTTTTTGGAACTTTTAAAAGTTGAGGGGATAGGCCCCAAAGGGGCTCTTAAAATTATGGGCGGCATAGGCCAGGAAGAACTTGAAAGGGCTCTTGAGACCGAAGACCTGGCCCGGCTTGAGGCGGTGCCCGGCCTGGGTAAAAAAACCGCCCAAAAAATGATACTTGCCCTGCGGGGAAAGATTGCCCAGGTCAAGGTGGCCAGGGAAAGCTTGTCCCCGTATGGAGAACTGGTGGAAGCCCTTGCGGAAATGGGCTACGACAAAAGGGCCGCCGCCGAGGCGATAAACAAAGCGGAGAAAAAGCTCCCTCCGGGACTTTTGGGCGCCGAAAAAGAAAAGCTGCTTTTTAAAGAAGCCATAGTCTATTTGGCAGGGTAATAATGGCAAAAAAATCAAAGGCGGCGGATGATTCCGGTTTTAAAATTCCCCCGGGAATGGCGGGCGAATCCTTTTCCGGTTTTGCCCGGCCCGAAAAATTTTCCGGCGAGGACGAAGGAGACGCCGTTTTACGCCCCCGGCGCTTTCAGGAATTTCTGGGCCAAAAGCAGATAAAAGAAAATCTTTCGGTTTTTATCGAAGCCGCAAAAGCCAGGGGTGAAAGCCTGGATCACCTTTTTTTGATTGGGCCTCCGGGGCTGGGGAAAACAACTCTGGCGCAGGTAGTCGCCAACGAACTGGGCGCCGAGTTTAAAGTAACATCCGCCCCGGCTTTGGAAAAGCCCAAAGACCTGGCGGGTATTCTTACCACGGTTACCGAAAAGACCGTTTTTTTTATAGACGAAATTCACCGCCTTAAGCCTGCCATAGAAGAAATGCTTTACATAGCCATGGAAGATTACGAACTTGACTGGATTATAGGCGCCGGGCCCAGCGCCCGGACTATACGCATTCCCATACAGCCTTTTACTCTGGTGGGAGCCACCACCAAGGCGGGGAATGTGTCAAGCCCTCTTATCAGCCGCTTTGGCATTACCTGCCGCTTTTCTTTTTATGATGAGACGGACATGGAAGCCATTGTGCGGCGCTCCGCCGGTATTCTTAAAGTGCCCATTGACGATGACGCCGCAAGGCTTTTGGCAAAATCCGCACGGGGGACGCCGAGGGTAGTAAACCGCCTTCTCCGGCGGGTGCGGGATTTTGGATATTTTTTGGCGGAAGGCCAAAAAACTCTCCAGTCAAAAATAACCAAAGATGTCGTACTGGAAAGCCTTTCCCGCCTTGAAATTGATAAGCTGGGGCTTGAAAAGCATGACCGGGAAATATTGCGCATCATTATAGAGCGCTACTCGGGCGGCCCTGTGGGCGCCGAAACCCTGGCGATTTCCATAGGCGAGTCTGTCGATACCCTGGAAGATTATTACGAACCCTTTTTGATTCAGGCGGGGCTTTTACAGCGGACGCCAAGGGGGCGTATGGTTACCGCCCTGGCCTATGAACATCTTAATCCGGAAAAGCGGGGCAGGGAAGGCGGCCTTCTTTTTTAGGCGGCCCTGAGTAAAGTGAAAATCAGGCAATAAACGATAATGAAGACATCCGACTTTTTTTTTGAGCTTCCCGAAAGCCTAATCGCCCAATATCCGCCTGCGGAACGCGGGCAAAGCCGGCTTATGGTTCTGGACCGCGGTACGGGAAAGAGGGAGCGCCGGGCGGTAAAAGATCTTCCGTTACTTTTGGAAAAAGAAACGCTGCTTGTCTTTAATAATTCCAGGGTCAGGAAAGCCCGGCTTTTTGGAACCGCGGAAAATTCCGGCGCCCGCGCTGAATTCCTTTTGCTAAACAAGCTGCCGCCCGCACAGCCGGCTCCGCCCGAACAGCCGGAGCCGGCAGCCGCGCCGCCTGACACACTGTGGCGGGCGATGGCCCAGCGGGCAAAACGCCGCCGGAGGGGAAGCCGCTACGAATTCCCCGGCGGCGTTACGGGGGAGATTGTCGCCGAAGACGGCGAGTTCCGCTTCATAAAGTTTGATCGTCCGGTGAATGACGCGTGGCTTGATATACACGGCCATATACCCCTCCCGCCTTACATCAGGCGCGGCGACGCCGCCGCTGACAGTGAGCGTTACCAGACCGTATATTCAAAAGGCGGCGCTTCATTTGGAGCCGGCGGGTCTGTGGCGGCCCCTACGGCGGGGCTTCACTTTACCCGGGAAATTTTGGCCCGCCTTGAAAAAGCCGGCATGGAAACCGCTTTTATTACCCTTCACGTAGGGCCGGGGACTTTTTTGCCCGTGCGCGCCAAAAACATCGAAGACCACATTATGCACGAAGAGACTTATACCATTGATGACGAAACAGCGGCAAAAATAGAAAAGGCAAAAGCCTCGGGCCGCAAAATCCTGGCAGTGGGAACGACCACTGTCCGTACCCTTGAGTCTTCATGGCAAAAGGAGGCCCCGGCGGGGAAGTTTTTAAAAAGGGGCGAGGGAACGGCCTCAATTTTTATTTATCCGGGCTATACCTTTGCCGTGGTTGACCAGCTTTTTACCAACTTCCATACACCCGGCTCAACCCTGCTCATGTTAACAGCGGCATTTGCCGGAAAAGAATTAATCCTTGACACCTATGCCCAGGCAGTAAAGGAGGGCTACCGGTTTTTTAGCTATGGCGACGCCATGCTGATACGGTAACGCGCATGACCCCCGGTTACGAAATAACGCTGCTTATCCTTTGCCCGCTTGTTTTTTTGGCAGGCTTTGTGGACTCCGTCGCGGGCGGGGGCGGACTTATTTCCATTCCCGCCTATATTTTTGCCGGCGTGCCCGTTCACAACGCCTACGCCACCAATAAAGCGGCAATGTGCCTTGGAACAGGCGTCTCGGTGGTAAATTACCTGCGCGGCAAAAAGGTACATTACCGCGCCGCCCTGGCAGGAGCGCTGGGGGCGCTGCCCGGCTCCGCCCTGGGAACCATGCTGGCAGCTTCACTGTCTCCCACGGCGCTGCAAATCTGCCTTATGATAATTCTGCCCGGAGCAGCGGGCTTTTTGATTTTTCACCGGACAAGACGCGGCCCTGAAAAACCCGAACTGCCGCCCGCAAGAACTTTTCTCCTTTCCCTTTGCATCGGTTTTGCAATTGGCGCCTACGACGGCTTTTTCGGGCCCGGCGCGGGAATGTTCATTACCCTTGCCCTGGCCGGCCTCGTCCGTTTGGAATTGGTAAAAGCCGCGGGCACCACAAGGGTTATAAACTTCGCCTCTAATCTGGCATCAATGGCAGCGTGGCTTTTTGCGGGCAAGATCCTTTTTGCCTTGGCCATACCCTGCACGGTCTGCACCATGGCGGGGAATTTTTTGGGATCCCGGCTTGCCGTTAAAACCGGCGCCAAATTTATCCGGCCGCTAATTATTGCGGTAGCGGCACTGCTTTTTATCCGGGTGCTGGCGGACCTTATACGAATCAGCCTGGTTAAATCCGGTTGACACACCCAAGTTTTCCGGCTATTATATTCCATATATAAAGACACCATGTCTATATATAAATTATGCCATCCGGGGACAGCTTTAGGACAGCCGGCGGAACGGCACGGCAGCGCGCCGGGCCGTTTACCCGCCCAAACTTTGGAGGAACCCCGGCATATAAAAGGCGGAATGCATGGCGGTACAGGGGAAAGGCCCCCGTTTATTGCAGCACGCGCTTGAAATACCGGACTATGTGTTAGTAGGATAAGGATATGAATCACCGGAACAAAAAAATACTTTTATTGGCCTTGCCCCCGGATCGCGTCCCCCCCGGCGGGCTTGAAAAGTTAAAAACAGCCGCGCGCGGACGGGAGGTAGTTCCCACCGCCAGCAAGCGGCAAATCGAACCGCTGTTGGAACATGTCGAAATAGGTATCGGGGAAATACCCTTTTCCCTGATACCGCGAATGCCCAACCTCAAATGGGTTCAGCTTTGGATGGCCGGGGCGGACCGCCTCCAGCTATACCCACAGGTGAAGGCCCACCCCTTCCTTTTAACCAACGCATCCGGAATGCACGGCCGCCAGCTGACGGAACACATTTTCGCGCTGCTACTGGCCTGGGGCAGGGGCCTAAAACGGGCCATTACCGCCCAGGGAAAGCACGAATGGCTGCAGCTCGCGCCCCCGGAACTGCCGGTTTTATGGGGCAAGACCATGCTCATCTTGGGGTACGGAACCATAGGGAAAGAGACAGCCCTGGCGGCCCGCGCCTTTGGAATGAACGTAACCGGCATCCGCCGCCACGCCCCCCCCGCCGTACCGGAGGAGCCCGGAAACATACGCGTCGAACCCCCGGCCAGGATTTTGGAGCTTCTTCCCCAGGCCGACATAGTGGTAAACATCCTTCCCCTTACCCCGGAAACCGCGGATTCCTTCGGCAGCCGGGAGTTTGGGGCAATGAAAGCCGGCGCGCTTTATATGAATGTAGGCAGGGGCGCGACAACCGACGAAGACGCCCTGATCGACGCCCTGCGCGAAGGGCGCATCGCCGGAGCCCTGCTGGACGTAGTTAAAAAGGAACCCCTGCCCCCCGATTCGCCCCTGTGGGATATGGAAAACGTCATCATCACCGGCCATTACGCGGGCCTGCGGGAGAATTACGACGATTTGGCCCTGGAAATCGCCCTGGACAATTTAGGCCGCTATCTAAAGGGAGAGCCGTTAAGAAATTTGGTTGACAAGAACGCCGGCTACTAGCGGACGCCCCGCTTTCCGCCGGGCCCGCTCGGACGATCCCGGGAGCCAGCCGGACGATCCCGGGAGCCAGCCGGACGATCCC